>NZ_QFXN01000001.1:0-250 GCF_003144775.1 Enterobacter sp. CGMCC 5087
TCTGCTGACGCCGATTGTGCAGCGCATGAAGATGCTCACGAAGTATGACCAGAGCGAGCTTGAAGCTGCGGTGCTCAATGCCGTGTTCGGGGCGTACCTCAAATCGCCGTTTGACCCGAGCGTAGCGGCTGAGGCGCTGGGCGATACTGCCGCAGAGGTGGCGAACGCGGAAGGGTGGACAGGCTATCAGGATGCGCGAGCCGGGTATTACAGCGACAACCGCCTGATGATGAATCACGGCGTGGGGATC
>NZ_QFXN01000010.1:0-1822 GCF_003144775.1 Enterobacter sp. CGMCC 5087
GTAAACCCTCAGCCAGTCCCGGTAAGCAGTCTGAGAAAGTCGCTGGCACATCGGGTAAGGAGCCTGAAGCATGAGCGTAATTGATTCGAATATTCTCACGCCTTTGTTCTGGTCGGCAATGGACAACAGCCAGGCAAACAGCGCCCAGGCACTGCAGCGCACGCTGCTGATTGGTCAGAGGCTGGAGACGGGATCGGCTGCTGCAAATATAGCCGTTCCCTGTGGATCGTCACAGATGGCCATCGAGCTTGCGGGTGCCGGTTCAATGCTGGCCGAAATGGCCCGCGTCTATATGGACAACGACACCGGCGGCGATGTGTATCTGCTGCCGCTGGCCGATGGTGGCGGGGATGCGCACGCGACGGGCAGTATTGCCATCAGTTCGGTTCCCACTGCAAACGGCGTGCTGGCGCTCTATATCGCCGGGACGCGGGTGTCGGTGACGGTCATCACCACGGATACGGTCACCACTATCGGGGCGGATATTGCCGCCGCCATTAATGGCATGGCGGCATTGCCTGTCACGGCAGAAAGCGTCGTGGCCTCCGGTACGGCAACCGTAACGCTGACGGCCAAAAATAAAGGTGATGCAGGTAACACCATTGATCTGCGCCTCAACTATCAGGGAACAGCAGGCGGGGAGCTGACTCCCGCAGGGATGACGGTAATGCTGACAGCCATGTCTGGCGGCGCAGGCACGCCAGATTTGACGGACGGGCTTGCCAGCCTGAAGGACAAGACGTTTGATTTTATTGTCCTGCCGTACAGCGACACGACAAGCCTCGATACCCTGAAGCTGTTCATGAATGACAGCACGGGACGATGGAGCTACCAGAAGCAGATTTACGGGCATGTTTTCGCCACGGCAACCGGCACTTATGGCCAGCTGACCGCGAAGGGCGAGGCGCGTAACAACCAGCATGAATCCCTGATGGGGGTTTATGACTCACCGTCCCCGCCGTATCTGTGGAGTGCGGCCTACACCGGCGCGGTGGCGACGAGTCTGCGAACCGACCCGGGTCGTCCGGTTCAGACGCTGCCGGTTTACAGCGTGCTGGCTCCCCCGGTCAATTCGCGGTTTGACCAGCCTGAGCGTAACAACCTGCTACACAGCGGCATTGCGAGCTATACCGTGCAGGATGACGGCACTATTCAGGTGGAAAACCTTATCACGACCTATCAGAAAAATGCCTACGACGCGCCGGATAACAGCTATCTGGAGGTCGAAACGATGTTCACGCTGATGTATGTCACTCGCGACCTGAAAACGCTGATCACCTCGAAATTTGGCCGGATGAAACTGGTGGATGACGGGACGCGTTTTCGTGCCGGCGCACCGATTGTGACACCGAAAATCATCAAGGGTGAGCTGATGTCACGGTACACGCAGCTGGAGTTTGACGGGTACGTGCAGGACAGTGACGCGTTTGCCGCCGGGCTTTTGGTCACGAAGAGCAAAGACAACCCTAACCGTGTGGATGTGCTGTGGGATGGCATTCTGGTTAACCAGTTGCGGATCGTGGCACTCATTAACCAGTTCCGTCTGCAGCCGGCGGCGTAAGGAGAAGCTATGAGTGGAAATGTACTTGCCGGCACCGCGTATGTCTCGGTGGACGGGTCAACCATTATGGTCGGCGGCCAGTTTAAATACTTCTCAGGGCGCGTAAAGCGCGAAACCCTGATTGGTATGGACGGTATTCACGGGGTGAAAGAGACCTTTGTCGCCCCGTTCATCTCCTGCCAGGTGCGTGATACCGGCGGGGTCCCTGTATCGTACTTCAACAACATGACCAACGTCACCCTGGTGGTGGAGCTTGCCAAC
>NZ_QFXN01000011.1:0-1765 GCF_003144775.1 Enterobacter sp. CGMCC 5087
AAGACCCTGACCGGGAGCGGGATGTGGACGGTGGATACGCAGGAGGTGGACAGTGAAGAGGCGCTGTTCACTGTCAAGTGGGAAGGTATGACCGGCAGCGTGAAGGAGAGCTGATATGTCTGATATTTATGAATTACCCGATAAAGAAACCATTACGCTCAGCAAACCGGTTTCCCTCGGCAAAGAGTACTGTGAATATCATGAGATCACCCTGAAAGAGCCAACGCTCGATGAGGTTGATAAGTTCTACCAGGAAAGAGAATCGGAAAAAAGTACGCTTATGGGTATGGGGTTGCTGATTTCGCTCGTATCCGGCGTGCCGCGTCCGGCGGTGAGAAAGCTGTCATACCGGGACTACAAGCGCTGCGAGGTGTGGCTTTCGCGTTTTTTGATGTGGACGCCAGAGGAGGAGGACGAGACGAACTCGGACGACTCCGGGCAAATCTGACGTTCTACTGGAAATGGGGGCCGGCCGATGTCGGCTCCCTGACCCTCAGGCAGGCGACATACTGGGAGCGTCAGGCGCTCCGGATCAACAAAATCAGGAGCGGTGATGGCGGGTAATCGTTTTGACTTTGAGCTGGTGGCGAAAGATGAAGCCAGTGCGACCCTCAGGGCGCTGGAAGATACCGTGGCTAAAATGGTCCCCAACCTCGATAAGGCCGGGGAAAAAATGCAGCTGGGGGGAAAGAGGAGTATTGAGGGGCTGGATGACCTGGGTGACAGGCTCTCGAAGATTAATACCTTTGCAAAAAGCGGTGTGCAGTATTTTGGGGACATGGTTCCGCCCCTGAAACTGGCCGGTGAACTGGCTGGGCGCTACGGTGGTGCCATTGCCAAAATAGGTGTGGGTGGCGCGGTGGCATACAGCGTCGGTCAGGGGATCGCGTCGCTTGCTGGTGGAATGAAGGAAGCGGCTGAAGATGCGTATAACCTGAACATTCAGGCGATGGATGCGGGGATGAGCATTCATGACCTGACGCAGGTCGCCGGGGGAATGCGTATTCTCGGTGCTGACACGGATAAGGCGCGGGACTCCGTTGAGTCCTTATCAAGGGCGTTAACGGACGCCATGAACAACCGCCAGAGCACCATCACCGGCGTACTCAATCAGATAGGCGTACCCATCGTGGAACGTGCCGACCATACGGCAGATACGATGAAGACACTGGAGAACCTTGCAAAGGTTTTCCCGACCCTGAGCGCCCAGAAACAGCGTACCGTAGCGGATGCGCTGGGACTGACGCCGGAGATGCTGGCGCTTTTGCGCGATGGTGCACATTACAAAGCCCTCCTGTCGAAGTCGGACAGTCTGGGGCTGACCGTCTCTGACGATACCGTTCAGAAGCTTAGCGGCCTGAATGATACCCTCAATGAGGTCAGCGCGTCGTGGGAGGGGCTGAAAAACAGAACGAAAAATAACGTCTTTGGCGGGATAATGAACGATCTCACCATCGGAGGGCATAAGATTTTAAAATCCGGGGTAAAAGATGGCCTTGAGGGGGTAGCCGACCTCTTCGATAACGGTGATTTTACCGGGCTCTCTCACGCCATGGGGTTCATCAGCACCGAGAATGCAACGAAGCTCCGGCGTATTCAGGGCGACAAATCGCTTTATAGCAGCCTGTCCCGGCGTGAGCGCGGGGCTGTGGATGCGGGTTTTTATACCGATGCGGTGAAAAAGCGCTACGACAGCGCGTACGGAGCAACCGATCAGGCTGGTCTGCTGCTGCAGGATATGAATGCCGTGACCCACACTGATAAT
>NZ_QFXN01000012.1:0-7182 GCF_003144775.1 Enterobacter sp. CGMCC 5087
AGGCAATAACTCCATGTATGACCAGCCCCGAAATAATGCGCTCGGACTGCGTAACCATAATCCGCTTAACCTGCGCTCTGCATCGAATGAAACCGGCAAGGTCTTCGCCGGAAAAAATGGCTATTTTTCCCGGTTCGGTTCGGATGAGGACGGTCTGGCCGCTGCGTCACGACAATTATTTTTGTACGGCGATCGGGGTAAGCATACCCTGCAGGATGTGATCAGCACCTTCGCGCCGCACAATGAAAATAACGTTGAAAATTACGTTTCGGATGTGTCCCGTGAGACAGGTTTTAAACCTGGTGAAAATATTGACCTTCACTCCCCGGATGTGCTGAAGCGACTGCTACCGGCGATGATAAAAGAGGAGCAGGGCACACAGCCGTTCAGCCGCAACGAGATTGATTCCGGGATACATGACGCCATTTTCGATCCGCGCTGGAGCGGGAAGCGAAACCCGGATTATCTGCTGGCGCAGCGAAGCCAGGGTGAACAGCCCGGCATTATCACGCCCGACCAGACGGCCGAACTGACAAAAGTACTGAAAGACATGGTGGCGCAATCCGGGCAGGATGGGAAAGCCCGGCTGGAAGTGACGCTGACAAACGCGAACGGTGAGCAGAAACGCGTTCAGGTTCCGTTTGGCGCGCGAGTCTCCACATCCATGACTTCATGACATAACGACCGCTTACGTTTATCCCTTGGCAGCCCGCACCGCGCGGGCTTTTTTGTGTCCGGAGAAAAGATGACCTTAATTTATGATGCGGTCAGTTCCGCTAAAGATGCGCTGTTTGGCCCCTCCGGTGACAGCTGGGTCTGGTCTGAACATCTGCATAAAGCCTCTTTTCGTGGAGTCCCTTTCGCCGTTGAAGGGGGAGAGGGCAGCTACGGCCGCCGGCAGGCCGTGCACCAGTATCCTTACCGTGACCAGGCATGGATTGAAGATATCGGGCGCAGTACGCGGCGCTTCACGCTGCGCGGTTTTCTGGTGCAGAGCAGTCGCCTGTATACCGCTCCGGATGTGATGACGCAGCGGGACTCGCTGATAGCCGCTTGCGAAACGGGCAGCGCCGGGACGCTGGTCCATCCGACGCTGGGTGAGCTGACGGTCAGCGTGCCGGATGGCGGCCTGAAGATTAGCGATACGATGGCCGGGAACGTGTTTCCGTTTACGCTGGCGGTCATTGAGTCCGGATTGCGGGTCTTTGCCATTACCCGGTCTGATGATGCGGCCTCTACCGTCCAGACCTCCTGGCTGTCGGTCGCGGCGCAGGCCGTGGGCACCTTTACCGGTGAAATACACGGGACGCTGAACTGGTTTGACAGCACCATGAAAACGCTGCACAACACCGCTGATTTCTGGGCACGCAGCGTGACCAGCACCATGGATTCCGCCAGCAACCTCGGCAATTCCCTGCACAATACGTTCAGCCGTGAAACCTACGGCCGCTATAACCATGGCCTTTTCAGCAACCCTTCATCGTCCGCCCAGGTGCAGGCGTCGCTGGCCTCCACCACGCAGAACACGAAAGCTGTTCAGGAAACACTGGGTTCACTGCTGCAGGACACCACGCCGGAAACTTACGCCAGTGATGCCCTCAATGTGATTAACGGCCTGCAACGGGTGATCCCATCGCCGGCTGACCGCGTTTACGCGATGCAGACACTCTCGGGGTTTACCGATCCACAGTGGCAACCTCCGGGTGGGGCGACTGTTGTATCCGGCATTGCGGTCCGTTTTTTTACCGCGCTGAGCGCCGGCGCGATGGCGAGTGCGGCGGCCAGTGTGCCGCTGCGAAGCTATGACGATGCCATGAGCCTTCTCGATGCGGTCAGTGACACGCTTGACCAGGCCATGCTGAATGCCGGGGATAACGGTGAGGACGGCCTCTATGATGCCCTGATGGTGCTGCGTGCTCAGACCATTTCGCTGCTTCAGGAGCGGGGCGCAAGCCTTGCACCGATGGTGCAGCAGCATTTCAGCGCCACCCTTCCGGCCCTGTTTCTTGCCAACCGGCTTTATCAGGATGCGGGGCGTTCGGACTCTCTGACCGATATGGCCAACCCCGTCCACCCGGCATTTATGCCCCGTACCTTTAAGGCGCTGAGCGAATGAATGATGAACTGACGCTTGAGGTCGGCGGTCGGGAAATTTCCGGATGGGACCAGGTGCGGGTTACCCGAAGTATTGAGCATTTACCGTCAGATTTTTCCCTGTCGCTGATGGACTATTATCCGGGCTCCGGTGAAAAGCAGCTGGTGGTGCCAGGGGAGCCCTGCGTGGTACGTCTGAGAGATGATCCGGTGGTGACCGGCTACCTTGACCGCTGGAGCGCCATGATTGGGCCCTCGCGCCACGAGGTCCACGCCTCGGGGCGGGGTAAATGTCAGGACCTCGTGGACTGCTCGGCCATCTGGCCAAACAACGTCATTGAGAATGCGACGCCCCTGCAGATAGCGCAGAAGCTGGCAGCGCCGTATGGCATAAGCGTCGGGACGGATGTGAGTGACCTGCAGAACGTGCCGCAGTTCTCGCTCAACTGGGGGGAATCGTCGCAGGAGGTGATTGACCGGATGATGCGCTGGGCGGCCCTGCTGTATTACGACCTGCCGGACGGCAGCCTGTGGCTGACGCGGGTCGGTACACGTACCGCGGCCAGCGGCGTGGCCGTCGGGCGGAACATTCAGGCGGCGTGGTATGACAGTTCCTGTGACGGCCGTTACTCGGAGTATACCGGCATCTCGATGCCCACCACGGCGGTGACCGAAATTTCACCGGATGAGGGTTACGCCTCCGTGACGCTTGCGACGGCTACCGATCCGGAAATCGCCGGTATGCGCTACCGGAATCTGGTGACGCTGATTGAAAGCACGCTCAATACCTACGGCGCGGCGCAGCAGTATATCAACTGGGAGATGAACCGCCGCTTTGGGCGCTCCAGAGTGCTGCATGTGACGGTGGACAGCTGGCGGGATACGGACGGGACGCTGTGGGAGCCCAACACCCTTATCCCGGTCACGGCCCCGCAGCTGAATCTCGATAATGACGCCTGGCTGCTGGGTGAGGTGACCTTTCAGAAGGACGATCGCGGCACCACGGCGCAGATGGTGCTGATGCCACCTCAGGCGTTCATCGTGGAGCCGTACCAGTTCTACAGCAACATTATGGAGCTGAATTACAAATGAGAGAGCCGCTATATCTGACGCTCCTGAAAAAAATCGGTGAGCTTGAGGGCCGGATGCGGGTGCTGTACCGGAAGTCGATGATGGCGCTTACCACGGGAAAAGTGACGGCCATAAAGGATGCGGGGGGCGTGCAGGTCCTGCAGTATCAGCACCCGCTGGAGGTCAGGGGCAGCACGCCGCGTATGGCCGAGTTTGGGTTTTCGTCCGGACTGCCGACAGGAACGGACGTGCTGATTGCCTGTATTGGCGGAGACCGGTCATCGGGGATCGTGATTGCAACGAATAACTCGGCTTACCGTCACAGCGGGCTTAATCCGGGGGAAACGGTGATTTACAGCCAGTGGGGCCAGTTCGTGAAGCTGACTGAACGCGGTATTGAGGTGCAGGCGAACGGCCAGGCAGTCGATGTGAAGCAGGCCACCCTGGTCACTATTGAGGCGGCGCAAGGAGTCATGATGAAAACGCCGCTGCTACAGTGCACCGGTGATATTCAGGACAACTGCGAGGGCAATACCACCACGCTGAAATCGCTCCGTGAAGCCTACATTAAACACGATCACGACGTGGAAGGCGTTGAATCCGGGAACGCCACCAAAACCACAGAACCGACGAAGGATAAGCCATGAGCGATATTCGTACTCTCTGGCCCGCCCCGGACGGGAGCGCGGCTGACTGGATAGTGGTCCCAGGTGATTTGCAGCAGGGTGAGGATCTGCAGACGGCGGTTTACATCAGTCTCTTCACCGACCGGCTGGCGCGCAATGACGATCAGATTGATGGCAGCGATCGACGGGGATGGTGGGGCGACACCGGCGAGGAATATCAGATTGGATCCCGTCTGTGGCTGCTGCGCCGTCAGAAGCTGACGGTACAGGTGGCCGGCAAAGCGGAGGACTACTGCCGGGAAGCGCTGCAGTGGCTGCTGGATGACAGCGTGGTCAGCCGAATTGATGTCCGGACACGTATCGTTTATCCCCGGACGCTGCTGGTCGGCGTGGCGTATCAGGAGCCCGGAAAGGCGGCTCAGAGCGTAAAATATTCATGGGTATGGGAGCAGTAATATGCCGTTTGCAAGACCAACACTGAGCGAACTGCGCGCGCGTAACGTGGCGTTTATTGAGTCGGAGCTCCGGGGAAAAGGGCTGGGGTCTCTGCTACGATTTTCAAACCTGCGCGTGCTTGCCAATGCCGATGCCGGCATGGCGCATTTGCATTATGGCTATCTGGATTATCTGGCGCTGCAGACCACGCCGTATACGGCTACAGATGAATGGCTGGCGGGCTGGGCGGCCCTCAAGAATGTGTTTCGTAAGCCTGCGGCCGCGGCGACCTGCTCACAGGTGCTGATGGACGGAATGGCGGGAAGGACCGTGCCTGCCGGGAGCAGCGTTCGCCGCAGCGACGGCTACGAATACCGCATTGATGCGGAGGTGACGCTGGGGCCTGACGGGAAGGGAACGGGGGCGATAACCGCCATTTTACCGGATCCGGCAACGGACCCGACAGGGGGAGGGAATGCCGGCAATGCCCCCGCCGGGACGCTCCTGACGCTGGATGTGGCCCTTGCCGGGGTGGATTCGACCGTGACGGCCGTGACGGCCATCGCCGGTGGCGCTGACATTGAGGAGGAAGCGGCCTTTCGGGCAAGGATGCTGCTGGCCTGGCAGGATACGGCGCAGGGGGGTAACGATACGGACTATGAGCGATGGGCGCTTGAGGTGCCGGGCATCACCCGCGCATGGGTGGTCCGTCGCTTAATGGGCGGCGGTACGGTCGGAATTTATATTATGTGCGACGGGGTCAGCGGGCATCCGGACGGTTTCCCGGTCGGCAATAACGGCGTATCACGTTTTGAACCGGATAATGCGAACGTGGCGACCGGCGATCAGGGACGCGTGGCGGACGCATTGTATCCGCAGCATAACGTGACGGCTGAGGTCTGGGTCTGTGGCCCTGTGCCACTGCCGGTGGATTTTGAGATACGTGGCATCAGCACCGCGACGATAGAGACGAAAGCGGCCATAAAGGCGGCTGTAGACCAGGTGTTCTACAACGAAGGCCGCCCCGGCGTGAAGCCGGCCATCGATACGCCGCCGGTGGTTATTGACCTCTCCTCGATTGAGCTGGCCATTGCCGGCGTGCCCGGCACGAAAGGGTTCCTGCTGACCGCGCCGGTTGATAATATCAGGCCGGGCATCGGGCAACTGGCCATCACCGGGGAGATGACTTACACATGATCCCGGGCCGCTTTTCTACGGATGACTATACCCGCGCCCTGCTGGCACTGATGCCATCAGGGCCGGCGTGGAGCAAGAGTCGGGATGCTGTGCAGGTCGCCGTTCTGCGTGCACTTGCAGAGGGTTACCGCCAGAGTGACGCTGACGCACTGGGGCTGCTGAGCGGGGCGTATCCGGCCACAGCGGATGCCTTTCTGCCTGAGTGGGAGCTGACGCTGGGCCTGCCGGACCCCTGCGTGTACGGTATGACGGAGGATTCTGACGCGCGCCGGCGCGCCGTGGTGGCAAAGCTGACCTCCGTCGGAGCACTGTCCCGCACATACTATGAAGACGTTGCCCGGGCTCTTGGGTTTACTGTCCGGATAACCGAATACCGGCCCTTTCGGGCGGGCATGTCCGGTGCGGGTCAGGCCCTGAATCAGGGGGGCTGGCCGTTTACCTGGTGCGTGGCCGTCATATCACCGCCGGTGACGCCGGATAATTATGACGCATACCAGCAGATGGTCTGCACCCTGACCCGCGAATCACCGTCTGAAACCCTGCTGATTTTTAGTCACTGACCTTTAAAATTTTATTAATCGTCTTCACCGGCGAGGAACAAACACATGCAAAAAATAGGAAGCAGCACAAACACCGCTGACGCGAACGGTGAATTTACGGACGGCGACCCGCAAACGCAGGTTCCGTGTACGTGGGTGATGGCCGCCTGGCTGAACACGCTGCAGCGCGAGCTGGTCCACCTGTGCGAAGAAGCCGGGATCACGATTGACCCGAATGATGACACGCAGGTTTATCAGGCCATCGCGCAGCTGCTGAACACCAGTACGGAAGGGATGGTGAAAACCGTCAATGAACGCCAACCCGACGAACACGGAAACGTAAAGCTGGGTAGTGCAGCGGATGCAGATATACAGACATCAAGAGATGACGTCACTGCCGGGCGTGTGCTGGTCAATGGTGGTGCGCTGGCCCTGCGTACCGTTCTTGCGGGGGCAGGGCGGGCGGTAACAGATTTTGACGGGTTACCCGCAAACTCGGTCAGCTTTGGCTACAATGACGCAACTCACTCACCGGGGTTTACAGGGTCGGTTCTTGATTTTTCAGGCTCCAGCGGCAAATACAATGCGCAGATTGCCACCCAGTACAACGGCAATGGAAACCATATCGCATTCCGCACTCATAATGGCGACGCGGCAGGAGCCTGGAATAACTGGTTTGAGCTGTACCACACGGGAAATAAACCTACTGCCACTGACATGGACGCTCTACCTCTGGCGGATACTGACCTTAATGCAGACCTGAATACACTCGGCGCGTATGCCAGTGCCGGGGTTTACCATCAGGTCTCCAACGCTGATGCGACAGCTGCAAGTCATTATCCCATCGCAGAAGCCGGTACGTTGCTTGCAACCCCCAGCGCCTACGGCTGCCAACAGGAGTACACCACTTTTAGTTCAAGGAGAAAATTCATTCGCGGGCTGAGTGCGGCCTGGAATGGCACCAATGGCCCGTGGCAGGACTGGAACGAACTCTACGGACCGACCAACCCCAACGAGATTGTCAGCACGTCCGCGAACAGCTACCGCATTGTGTACGGGAATTACGGCGCGTTCTGGCGGCAAGATGGCGGCAATCTCTACCTGATGCTGACCAACAGCGGCGACGCGCACGGAAGCTATAACAGCCTGCGTCCGTTTACAGTGAATCTGGCATCAGGGTATATCACGATGGGCCGACTTGGGCTCACTGATTATACCAA
>NZ_QFXN01000013.1:0-5793 GCF_003144775.1 Enterobacter sp. CGMCC 5087
CCAGCGCTATAACGCTAAATATTCCTCCGGACATCGCATTGGCGCACGTACAAAAATATCGGGCCTGTCCGGGATTGGCGACTGGTCATCAAAAATTCCACAGGGGGCGATAAATATCGCAAGCCTGACGGAGGGCGACGACCGAATCACTCACGCGTATTACGCCTATCCTCAGTACCTGATTAACGGCAACTGGGTTAACTTCGCATAAGGATAAAACTATGAACAACTTAGGAACATTCAAACGCTACACCCCTGAATCACCACCAGTTCCGGGGGCTGCATACATCAAAAATGCTGACGGCACCGACTGGTACACCATCACCTGGGACAAAGAGCGTATCGCGGGGAATATCTACGCCGCAACGGATGCGGAGGGGAAGATAATTTGCGTCACAGATGACGGCAGCGCCTTATTCCCGGTCGATATGACCGTCTGGGAAATACCGGAAAACGACGCGCCGGAAGGTATCCTGACCGATGGCTATAACGCCAGAATCATTGATGGCGTTTATTCTCTCGACCAGGTTGTTATCGCCAGAGGAACGCAGTCCAGCCTACTGCGGGAGGCCAAAGATAAAATCGCTATCCTCCAGGATGCGGTTGATCTGAACATGGCAACAGAAGTCGAGAAATTTCTGCTTATTGAGTGGAAAAAATACCGTGTGCTGGTTTATCGAGTGCAACCAGGGGAAGATTGGCCGCCGAAGCCTGAGTGATATCAAAGAGAACAGAATACCAGCCAGGAGCAGGTTTTTCTTCGCCCTGGCTAAATAAAACCCACCGTACAGGTGGTGAAACACCGTGAGTTCATCATCCTATAACAGACGTGCTAAGGACTCTGTTCTGCACCATCTGTCTTTGTAGTCAGCAGTTGGTTTTCCAAACGAGTAACGCAATTCTTTACCGGCCATACTGCTGAAGTCGTAGGCTTTTTTTACATTCAGCCACGTTACTACAGTCCCCGGGCAAAAAGAGTCGTGAACTTGATCGTAGCCTCCATTAATATAATCATAGCTTACCCACCCCGGACTTTCAGCTTTGGTTATCATCTGAAAAGCGCATGGTTTTCCTTTTAGTGTTAGCACATGACCGAAGAAAAAAGAACGCAAATTTTTGAGGGTGTCAAGCATTTCATGTACATTGTCAGGTTTACGTCCTCTGCGTTTATAAAACAACTCAATATATATTTCGCATAAATCCTCGGGAGAGAATTCTGACTGATCGAAAATATCACCCCCCTGCGTTTAAAAATCTATTTAATTCGCTATTTCTTCTGTTTTTTGTTTTCGATGAGTAACCGCTTCCCCCACAGCCTTTTGCAATGCATATCCTCCGCCCGCTGTTGATTGAAATCATTGAGTTAATAACATTTTGCGCATTAATTGGTGACAGGTATTTAGATTTAAAAGGTATGACATATTCTTCAGATGATGATATTGGAAGTATTATTTCATCTTTACTGAATGGGTACGCGTTAGCTATTTTTTTTGAAAACTCTGCATCACCTGCTAAATGCTTGCCGTCCCAAGTGCAAAGTGCTCCCAAAAGTCGCCCATCTGTATCTTTTTTTACATAGTAGTCAGGATTACAAGGAAGACGATTGTGTAGGAAATTCAGCACATCCGGATGAGTAATTACGCTGCCTCCAAATAATTTATGGCATTCTGCATAAGTGGAATCCTTACTTTTCCGCCAACCGGCCATTTTAAAAATCAAATTTCTCATAGCGCTCTCTGTTAATAAAGGAGAATCGATATATTACCGATTGAAGTTATACGTTTTTTAAACAGACCATATAATGTTGAGCCGGGTTAAGTCCAGGGGGTAGTGGTCGACAAAGTCTGTGCTAAAAAACGGCGGCGCTAAAGTGCTTTTGAATTGCGCCGCCGATCATCAAATGCCGTATAAGGAGTTTAACGACACTCGATACACTGAGTGATGCCGGGTGTCTTGAAACCGGCTTGAACCAGACGATTCGGATTCTCGAAACTGTTTAGTATTGTGTCAATAAATAGGCATAAAAAGCCTACTGATAGTTTTTTTGGGAATTGAATTGAGCGAGTAATTTTATGAAAGGCAGGGAAGCCTATTTAGATGGATTGAGAACAATTTGTCGGAAAAAGTCTTCTCCAAAACAAATCGTTAATTGATTGAAGTTACAGAGATTTAACTAACGGAAAATGTAAGAGAAAACCAGTTGGAATTTGAGCGTATCCTATTGATTTAATGTTTAAATATTGATTTTTGATAGATCTTTGAACTCAGAAGGTGTAAGTGAATTTAACGGACTGGAATATATATCTTTTTCGTTTGCCTCAAAACCTCTCCAAACCTTTTCTCCAAAATACCGCCTCTTTTTATGACCTCAGTCATTAAACCGTGCTGAGTTTGGATTCTCGGCACGGCTGCGGAATTCAGAGAAGCAAGAGCCGTTGATATACCTGATGTTCTGAGAGAGACTCTGGCTGGAGTGCGGGTGGATCCTGAATCGGCGTTAACACCAAAAACGCACTCTTATTCAGCTAACCACCTGGCAGATATAAAAACTGCACCTTAAAACGACAGGGCTGAGATAATTCCCGTGATATGAGTCAAATATATACAAAAGGGTTTGCTTGAAAGCTGAGTTTTAACAGTACCGCTGCTCAAAAACGACTTTTATATGTATCTTTTTTTTCAGAATATCCTCATGCTAATTACCTTTGCTAAATTAGAATATTCCCATATGGATTGTTAGTCTTTGATTTTGTTACTTCCGGATATTAAACGATATCAGCCATAGAGGCTGGCATTTCTAAAAGTTTTTGTGAATGGACGCCTCCGTTCGTATTATGAACGTAGAAGGCCTGGTTAGGAGAGAGTGATATGGAAGATGTTGTTTATGTTATCGATGATGATGATGCATATAGGCTGTTTGTGGTTAAATTGTTAATGGCGAAAGGTTATCAGGCTTTTGACTTCAAAGATGCCGAAGAATTTCTCTCCTGCTCCATTGTCGATCGTCCTTCATGCTTAATACTTGAAATTAACACCTCAGACACTAACGGTTTCGATGTGATAGATGCCCTGAAGGAACGTGGCTGTACAATACCGATAATTATCCTGACCATGGCCGGCTCAATCCCACTCTGCGTACGAGCGATGAAAGCAGGTGTTAGGGATTTTTTGACGAAGCCAGTCGAACCAGAAGAATTGATCGATGTCGTGAAAGATGTGCTAAACGAAGCGAGCCACAATTTTTTAGAGCAACAAAGATTATTCGAGCTTTGCAAAAGCTACCATGCCCTGACACGACGCGAAAAGCAGATCTTTGAGTTAGCGATTAACGGCCTACAAAACAAACAAATTGCGTCTGAACTTGGCATATCAGAAATTACCGTGAAGGTCCACCGACGCAGAGTGATGGATAAAATGCAGGTGCGTACTTTAGCTGATTTGGTCCATGCTGCCGGTACGTTACAAATAGGAAAGTCACATTGTCCGCCCCGGAAAAACTATTAATACACCCAAAGCGAAGGCGCGTCATTGCTGCCTGGTCTTTCGGTCTTAAATAGCGGTTCGCGAGAAAGCTACATGACGAGCGATCGCCAGGAAGGATAACCGTCTGGCAGGAAGCCAGACGGTGGAAGGGTTATGCTTTACGCGTCGCCGCTTTCATTGCGGTCACAAACGCTTTCAGCTCGGCCAGCATCTGTTCTGGCTTGTCCACGTTCTTTTCGATGATCTTCACAATCGCGGAGCCGGAGATGGCACCAGCCGCCTTCGCGTCAATCGCTGCGGTGACCTGATCCGGGGATGAAATCCCGAACCCCTGCAGCGGAGGCGCGGCATGGTACTCGGCCAGCTTCTCCACCAGATGATGCAGCGGCAGGGCGGCTTTATTCTCGGCACCGGTCACGCCCGCGCGGGAGAGCAGGTAGGTATACCCGCGTCCGTAAGAGGCAATCTGGCGCAGCAGTTCGTCATCGGCGTTCGGCGGGCAGATGAAAATCGGGGCGACGTTATGGCGCATGGCCGCCTGACGGAATGGCGCAGACTCCTCAACCGGCACGTCTGCCACCAGAACGGAGTCGACGCCCACGCGCGCGCACTCGGCATAGAACTCATCAATACCGCGGTTAAAGACCAGGTTGGCGTACATCAGCAGGCCGATCGGAATGGTCGGGTGCTTCTGGCGAATCGCCGCCAGCATCTCGAAGCACTGAGTAGGCGTCACGCCGGAGGCGAATGCGCGCAGCGTTGCGTTCTGGATGGTCGGGCCATCCGCCAGCGGATCGGAGAACGGAATACCCAGCTCCAGCGCGTCGGCGCCGGCTTCAATCAGGGTGTCGATAATCTTCAGCGACTGTTCCGGGCCCGGATCGCCCAGGGTGACGAAGGGAACGAACGCGCCTTCCTGGCGGGATTTCAGCTCTGCAAATACGTTATCGTAGCGTTCCATCAGATTTCCCCTCGTGCTTTCAGAATATCGTGAACGGTGAAGATATCTTTGTCACCGCGGCCGGAAAGGTTCACCACCAGCAGCTGTTCTTTTTCCGGATTTTCTTTCATCATTTTCAGCGCGTGCGCCAGCGCGTGCGAAGACTCCAGCGCCGGGATGATCCCTTCGCTGCGGCACAGCGTTTTAAAGGCTTCCAGCGCTTCGTCATCGGTAATGGAGACATAGTCCGCGCGGCCGGTGCTGTTCAGATACGCATGCTGCGGCCCGACGGACGGGAAGTCGAGGCCGGCAGAAATAGAGTAAGACTCCTCAATCTGACCCTCATCGGTTTGCATCATCGGGGATTTCATCCCGAAGTAGATCCCCACGCGGCCATGCTTCAGCGGCGCGCCGTGTTCACCCGATTCAATGCCGTGACCGGCAGGCTCTACGCCAATCAGGCCCACGCTGGTGTCGTCGATAAAGTCTGCAAACATGCCGATGGCGTTGGAGCCGCCGCCGACGCAGGCGATCACCGCATCCGGCAGGCGACCCTCTTTTTCGAGGATCTGCGCTTTGGTCTCTTCACCGATCATGCGCTGGAATTCGCGCACGATAGTCGGGAACGGGTGCGGGCCCGCCGCGGTACCAAGCATATAGTGTGAGGTTTCATAGCTGCCAGACCAGTCGCGCAGCGCTTCGTTACAGGCATCCTTCAGCGTCGCGGAGCCGCTGTGCACCGGGATTACTTCTGCTCCCATCAGACGCATACGGAAGACGTTCGGAGACTGACGCTCAACGTCTTTCGCTCCCATATAGATGCGGCATTTCAGACCGAGCAGGGCGCTGGCAAGCGCAGAGGCCACGCCGTGCTGACCCGCACCGGTTTCGGCGATGATTTCGGTTTTGCCCATACGCTTCGCGAGCAGCGCCTGGCCCAGCACCTGGTTAGTTTTATGCGCGCCGCCGTGCAGCAGGTCTTCACGCTTCAGATACAGCGTGGTTTTGGTGCCTTCCGTCAGGTTGCGGCATTTGGTCAGCGCGGTCGGACGACCGGCGTAATTTTTCAGCAGGTCGGTAAATTCAGCCTGAAAAGCCGGGTCTTTCTGCGCGCTGACAAACGCTTCTTCCAGCTGGCGCAGCGCGGGCATCAGGATTTGCGGGACGTACATCCCGCCGAACTCACCAAAATACGGGTTAAGTAATGTCGTCATCTTCTCTTCCTTAATATGCACGCAGAGTTTTAAAAACCGAGGCCAGCTTGCTGGCATCTTTGATACCCGGCTGGGACTCTACGCCTGAATTGAAATCGAGGCCTGCGCAGCCGGTTTTAGCGGCTTCTACGCAGTTATCCGGGCCTAATCCACCCG
>NZ_QFXN01000014.1:0-116019 GCF_003144775.1 Enterobacter sp. CGMCC 5087
CCGGTACCGCCCTGGCCGTTATCGAGGACGTATCTGTCCACATGGTTCAGGTTACGCGAGGGCAACGTACCGCCAACGCTTTGCGCTTTCCAGATCTGCACCTGTGGTGCCAGCGCGGCGCGCAGGGCATCGATGTAGCTCTGGTCTTCATCGCCGTGGAGCTGCACCGCGCTCAGGGATAACGCGTCGGCTTTGGCCGCAACGTCTGCAATATCTGCGTTGCGGAAAACGCCCACGTAGCTGAGCGGAGCCGCTGCGATGACCTTACGCGCCCGCTCTTCGCTGACCGCGCGAGGAGATGAGTCCACAAAGATCAGCCCGCCGTAAATCGCCCCGGCTTCATACGCGGCCTGAGCATCCTGTTCGCGGGTTAGGCCGCAGACTTTGTTTTCACCCAGCAGCACGCGACGCACAGCCGCATTGAGATCGTCATGCTCCATCATGGCGGAGCCAATCAGGAAACCGTTGGCGAAGTGGCTCAGCTCGCGCACCTGGGCGTAGCTGTTAATGCCGGATTCGCTGATCACCGTGACGCCAGACCCCAGACGCGGCGCCAGCTGACGCGTACGGTTAAGGTCAATGGACAGGTCGCGCAGATCGCGGTTGTTAATGCCGACCACTTTGGCTTCCAGCGCAATCGCGCGCTCCAGCTCCTCTTCGTTGCTCACTTCGGTCAGCACGCCCATATTCAGGCTGTGCGCCACGGCGGAAAGCTGGCGATACTGCTCATCGTCGAGCACCGAGAGCATCAGCAGGCAGGCGTCGGCCTGGTAAAAACGCGCCAGCCAGATCTGATACGGGTCGATAATAAAGTCTTTGCACAGGATCGGCTGCGGCGCGATGCCGCTGACGATGGGCAGAAAATCGAAGCTGCCCTGAAAATATTTCTCATCCGTCAGCACGGAGATGGCTGAAGCATGATGCTTATAAATGCCGGCAATACGCGCCGGGTCGAAATCGTCACGAATAACGCCTTTGGAGGGGGACGCTTTTTTGCACTCAAGAATAAACGCGGTGCGCGTACCCCGCAGGGCGTCATAGAAACGACGGCTGCTCGGGACGACGTCATTCTGGAAACTGGCAAGCGGCTGCTGTTGCTTGCGGGCTTCCACCCAGATGGCCTTATCGGCAACGATTTTCGCTAAAACGGTCTGCATTCTTTACCCTCTTGCCGCAAGTGCGGTAACGCGATCGTAAGCTGCACCGGAGCGCAGTACATCCAGAACTTTTTGAACGTTGGCCTTCAGGTCTTCCTCACCGTGCAAACGCATCAGCATGGCGACGTTGGCAGCAACGGCGGCCTCATGGGCGACCTCTCCTTTACCTTGTAATAAGCGCGTCAGAATGTCACGGTTTTCTTCCGGCGTACCGCCTGCCAGCGCCTCCTGATGGTATGGCGCAAGGCCGAAGTCGGCAGCCTCCAGCTGATAGCTGAGGATTTCACCGTCGCGCAGTTCGGCCACCAGCGTTGGCGCATGAAGAGAAACCTCATCCATACCGCCGCTGTGCACCACGGCGGCACGCTGATAACCCAGCACGCGCAGCGTCTCGGCAATCGGCAGAACCAGTTCCGGGCTGTAAACGCCAATCAGCGCCAGCGGTGGGTGGGCCGGGTTGATCAGCGGGCCGAGCACGTTAAACAGCGTGCGGGTTTTAAGCTGCTGACGAACCGGCATCGCGTGGCGGAAACCGGTGTGATACTTTGGCGCAAACAGGAAGCAGACGCCCAGGTCATCCAGCGCTTCGCGGGAACGCTCAGCGTTCATATCGAGGTTAATACCGAATGCGGCGAGCAGATCGGAAGAACCTGACCGGCTGGAAACGCTGCGGTTACCGTGCTTTGCGACCTTCAAACCGCACGCCGCCGCCACGAAGGCGCTGGCGGTGGAGATATTGATGCTGTTACTGCCGTCACCGCCGGTACCGACGATATCCGCAAACTGATAGTCCGGGCGCGGGAACGGGGCGGCATTTTCCAGCAGGGCCGTAGCGGCACCGGCAATCTCCTGCGGGCTTTCGCCGCGCACCTTCATGCTCACCAGCGCGGCTGCCAGCTGTTCTGGCTTGAGCTCACCGCGAACCACGGCGGAGAAGAGCTGATGGCTCTCCTGCTGGCTCAGGGTCTGCGCCTGGTACAGTTTTTCCAGAATCGGCTGCAGGGTGTTGGTCTGCTCCAGCTTCTGTAACGCCCAGTCGAGAGTCTGCTCCAGCAGGCGGGCGCCGTGGGAGGTCAGGATTGATTCCGGGTGGAACTGCAGGCCGCAGACGCGGTCCGCATCGTGGCGCACCGCCATCACCATACCTTCAAACGAGGCGTTGATCGTCAGCCCGGCGGGAATATTGCTGCCAACCAGCGAGTGATAGCGCGCGACCGGGAGCGGGTTCGGTAGCCCGGCAAACATCGCCTGACCGTCATGTTCAATGCTGGACGCTTTACCGTGCAGGATCTCACCCGCCTGGCCAACGTAGCCGCCATAGGCTTCAACAATCGCCTGATGGCCGAGGCAGATGCCGACAATCGGCAGTTTCCCGCGCATGCGGGTCAGCAGCTCCGGCATACAGCCGGCTTCGCTCGGCGCGCCTGGCCCCGGGGAGAGCATCAGCACCGGGTTTTGCATGGTGGCCAGACGGTCAATCAGGGTCTGCGCCGGAACGTGGTTGCGGTAGATAACGACGTTGTGGCCATTCGCACGCAGCTGATCTGCCAGGTTATAGGTGAAGGAGTCGATATTATCGAGCAGCAGAATGTCAGCCATCAGAAAATCTCCTGTGCATGGTGTGCGGTAGCAATGGCGCGAAGGACCGCACGGGCTTTACTGCGCGTTTCGTCAGCTTCAGACTGCGGAACAGAATCAAGAACAATCCCGGCACCCGCCTGAACGGTGGCAATACCGTCTTCAACGTAGGCGGAGCGGATTACGATGCAGGTGTCGAGATCGCCGTGGGCGGTGAAGTAGCCCACCGCGCCGCCGTAGCTGCCGCGACGGCGTCCTTCGGCGGCGGCAATCAGCTGCATGGCGCGTACTTTCGGCGCGCCGCTGAGGGTGCCCATGTTCATACAGGCGCGGTAGGCGTGCAGCACGTCGAGATCGTGGCGCAGCTCGCCGACCACGCGGGAGACCAGGTGCATCACGAACGAATAGCGGTCGACTTTGGTCAGGTCCGCCACGTAGCGGCTGCCGGGAGTACAAATGCGTGCCAGATCGTTACGCGCCAGGTCAACCAGCATCAGGTGCTCGGAGAGTTCTTTGTGGTCGGTGCGCATCTCCAGTTCGATGCGGCTGTCCAGATCCCGGTCCAGCGAGCCATCGGCGCGACGCCCGCGTGGACGGGTACCGGCAATCGGGTAGATCTCAATCTGACGGCTGGTGGCGTCGTATTTCAGCGAGCTTTCCGGCGAGGCGCCGAACAGCGTGAATTCGTTGTCCTGCATGAAGAACATGTACGGGCTTGGGTTACTCTTTTTCAGCACGTCGTAGGCTGCGAGCGGCGACGGGCAGGGCAGCGAGAAGCGACGGGACGGCACGACCTGGAAAATTTCCCCGGCGCGAATCGCTTTTTGCATCTGGCGAACCACGGCGCCGTACTGATCGTCAGTCTGGTTAACGTCGCAGGTCATTTTCTCTACACGTTGCACCGGCAGCGTGGGTGGTGCTTCCGTCATCTGCTGCTGCAGCTGAGCGATGCGGTGCTCGAGACGGTTTTTCTCAGCGGCAGACGGCGTGAACAGGCTTGCCTGGATGCGGGTGTATTGCTTCTGGTGGTCGATCACCAGCAGCGTTTCAGCCAGATAGAAGCAATAATCCGGGCAGCGATTGCCCTGCTCGGTTTCCGGCAAATCTTCAAAACCGGCAACCAGGTCGTAAGCAAACAGCCCGCCGAAGAACATCGCCTCACGCTCGTCTTCCGGCACGGTGACCAGATTCTGCAGCAGGCGGAAGGCATCGAAAACGGACAGGGAGCAGAGGCGCGCGTCTTCGTCCAGCAGCTGGCTCACCGGGGGGAAATGCAGAATGCGCATTTCTGGATGACGTTCATTTTCAATGCCCGACGGCAGGGCGGCATCCAGCAGCGGCAGCAGCGATGCGCCATTGTCAGACAATGCCTTGATGGTGACAGTGTCACCTAAAGCGGTAATGCGCAGCGCGCTGTCGACCAGCAGCAGGCTCTTGAGATCGTCCTTGCTGTCGATATCCGCAGATTCCAGCAGCAGCGTTGCCGGACGTGCCCCGCACACCTGATGAAACAGCGCGGTCGGGTTGTGGCGATAGGCCGCCTCGCAGGTCAGCAGTTCGAGATGAGGTTTGGCTGTTTGCATGTTGTTGTTCTCATATTTTGTTCAAAAAAAAGCCCGCTGGGTAGCGGGCGGGTATCTGTTTGCATTTCGCAGACGCGTGACACTGCCCGAAGATCAGGAAGTGCGCCACCAGCCGTGAAGAGCGAAATGTGCTGTCATTTTCAGATACCTTTCTCGTGTGAACTTGCGTACTAGTTAACTAGTTCGATGGCAAGTTGTCAACCCTTGATTTCAGAATTTCGCGTTAAGTCGGTATCATGGTGTTTTCGGATGTCTCCAACCTGTTATGGGAAGTGCTTTGAGCGATACCACCTACGCCATTATTTATGATTTACACAGCCATACTCAGGCCTCTGACGGCCTGCTGACACCCGAAGCCCTGGTTCATCGCGCCGTTGAAATGCGCGTCGGCACGCTGGCGATAACCGATCACGATACCACTGATGCCATTCCGGCGGCGCGCGCAGAGATTGCCCGCAGCGGGCTGGCGCTGAATCTGGTGTCCGGCGTCGAGATCTCGACCGTCTGGGAAAACCATGAGATTCATATTGTTGGCCTGAACATCGATATAGACCATCCGGCACTTACGGCATTTTTGCAAGAACAAAAAACGCGCCGCAATCAGCGCGCAGAGATGATCGGCGAGCGTCTGGAAAAGGCGCATATTCCGGGCGCGCTGGAAGGCGCGCAAAAGATGGCGAACGGCGGGGCGGTCACCCGCGGTCATTTCGCCCGTTTTCTGGTCGAGGCGGGCAAAGCGACGAACATGGCGGACGTCTTTAAAAAGTATCTGGCACGCGGTAAAACCGGATACGTTCCGCCACAGTGGTGTACAATAAAACAAGCTATTGATGTGATTCATCATTCTGGCGGTAAGGCCGTGCTGGCCCATCCTGGGCGGTATAATCTTTCTGCTAAATGGCTGAAAAGGCTGCTGGCACACTTTGCCGAATGCGGTGGCGAGGCGATGGAAGTCGCCCAGTGTCAGCAGGCGCCCAACGAGCGCGCGCAGCTCGCGACCTATGCCCGCCAGTTCGGCCTGTTTGGGTCACAGGGCTCTGATTTCCATCAGCCCTGCGCGTGGATCGAACTGGGGCGCAAGCTCTGGTTGCCCGCTGGCGTTGAGCCGGTCTGGCAGCTCTGGGAACAGCCGCAGCAAATTGAAGAGAGGGAAGTATGAGTCAGTTTTTCTATATCCATCCGGATAACCCGCAGCCACGTCTGATCAACCAGGCCGTGGAGATCGTCCGCAAAGGCGGCGTGATTGTCTACCCGACCGATTCAGGCTATGCGCTGGGCTGTAAAATTGAAGATAAAGGGGCAATGGAGCGCATTTGCCGTATTCGCCAGCTGCCGGACGGCCATAACTTTACCCTGATGTGCCGCGATCTCTCTGAGCTGTCGACCTATGCGTATGTTGATAACGTGGCGTTTCGCCTGATTAAGAACAACACGCCGGGTAACTATACCTTCATCCTGAAGGGCACGAAGGAAGTACCGCGTCGTCTGCTGCAGGAGAAACGCAAAACCATCGGTATGCGCGTGCCGTCGAACCCGATTGCGCAGGCGCTGCTGGAAACTCTCGGCGAACCGATGCTTTCTACCTCGCTGATGCTGCCCGGAAGTGAGTTTACCGAGTCCGATCCGGAAGAGATCAAAGATCGTCTGGAGAAGGTGGTCGAGCTGATTATTCACGGCGGCTATCTCGGCCAGCAGCCGACCACCGTGGTCGACTTAACCGAAGATGCACCGGAAGTGATTCGTGAAGGCGTGGGTGATGTAAAGCCTTTCTTGTAAAGGTATAAGCAGATATACTACGCGGCCATCAAAGCAGGGCTCAGCCCTCTTTTGACCTGATTCGACGCCTGTGAAGGCGACACCTGAGGAAGCTCAATGAGCGAGAAGTTACAGAAAGTGCTGGCGCGCGCCGGCCACGGCTCACGCCGTGAAATCGAAGCCATTATTGAAGCGGGCCGCGTGAGTGTGGACGGTAAAATCGCCACGCTGGGTGACCGCGTTGAAATCGTACCGGGGCTGAAGATCCGCATCGACGGTCACCTCATCTCCGTGAAAGAGTCCGCAGAACAGATCTGCCGCGTGCTGGCTTACTATAAGCCGGAAGGCGAGCTGTGCACCCGCAACGACCCGGAAGGTCGTCCGACGGTATTTGACCGTCTGCCTAAACTGCGCGGCGCTCGCTGGATTGCCGTCGGTCGTCTGGACGTAAACACCTGCGGTCTGCTGCTGTTTACCACCGATGGTGAACTGGCAAACCGTCTGATGCACCCAAGCCGTGAAGTGGAACGTGAATACGCGGTGCGCGTATTTGGCCAGGTTGACGAAAATAAACTGCGCGATCTGTCGCGTGGCGTTCAGCTTGAAGACGGTCCTGCGGCGTTCAAAACCATCAAATTTACCGGTGGGGAAGGCATTAACCAGTGGTACAACGTGACCCTGACCGAAGGCCGTAACCGCGAGGTGCGTCGTCTCTGGGAAGCGGTAGGCGTCCAGGTGAGCCGTCTGATCCGCGTCCGTTACGGCGACATTCTGCTGCCGAAAGGTTTGCCGCGCGGGGGTTATACCGAACTGGATCTGACCCAAACCAACTACCTGCGCGAGCTGGTTGGCCTGACGCCGGAAACCACCTCAAAAGTGGCGGTGGAAAAAGATCGTCGTCGCATGAAGGCGAATCAGATCCGTCGCGCGGTGAAACGACACAGCCAGGTGAGCAGCAGTCGCCGCTCCGGCAGCCGTAACAACAACGGTTAATATAAAAGCCCGGTGAACGCACCGGGCTTTTTTCTTTAGTAATCAATTCCAATTTGCGCTTTGATGCCTGCATCAAACGCATGTTTGACCGGACGCAGCTCGCTGACGGTATCGGCCATCTCCAGAATATCCCGATGACACCCGCGCCCCGTGACGATGACCGTCTGGTGTACAGGACGATTCTTCAGAGCATCCAGCACGGCTTCCAGCGGCAGGTAGTCGTAGGCGACCATATAGGTGATCTCATCCAGCAGAACCATATTCAGCGAGGGATCGGCCAGCATTCTCTTTGCATGCTCCCAGACGGCGAGACAGGCTGCAGTATCCGTTTCCCGGTTCTGGGTATCCCACGTAAAACCGGTCGCCATCACCTGAAACTCAACGCCGTGAGGCTCAAGCAAATTCCGCTCACCGTTGGGCCATTCGCCTTTGATAAACTGGATCACGCCTACTTTTTGCCCGTGTCCGACGGCGCGTGTCGCCGTGCCGAATGCGGCGGTGGTTTTCCCTTTTCCGTTGCCGGTAAAAACGATGACGATCCCACGTTCGTCCTGGGCTGCCGCGACGCGCGCATCGACCTGTTCTTTCAGGCGCTGCTGGCGCTGCTGATGACGTTCTTCACTCATTGCGAAATTCCTGGTTTACGTCCCGGCTGGGCGTCAAAGGTCATCCCGGTTTTGCGGCGGCTGTCGTCGCCCATCAGCCAGAGATAGAGCGGCATAATATCTGCCGGGGTTTTCAGCTTCTGCGGATCTTCGCTCGGGAACGCGCTGGCGCGCATTTTGGTGCGCGTACCGCCCGGGTTAATGCAGTTTACGCGCAGATGGCGGCTCTGGTACTCCTCCGCCAGCACCTGCATCATGCCTTCGGTCGCGAATTTTGATACGGCATAGGCTCCCCAGTTTGCGCGTCCTTCACGGCCAACGCTGGACGAGGTAAAGACCAGGGACCCGGACTCGGATTTGAGTAATAAAGGAAGCAATGCCTGTGTGAGGAAAAACGTGCCGTTGACGTTGACCTGCATCACCTGCTGCCAGATATCAGGATCCTGTTCATCCATCGGACGCACTTCACCTAACAAACCGGCGTTATGCAGCACGCCGTCGAGTCTCGGATAGTGAGCGCTGATGCGCTGGGCTAATTCCTGGCACACCGCGGGCGTGCAGGTCAGTAAATCAAGCGTATACCACGGGGCTGGCGTACCAGATACCGACTCAATCTCCTGAGCGACGTTTTTCAGTTTTTCTTCGCTGCGGCCGATCAGAATGACGTTCGCGCCATATTCGGCGTATGTCAGGGCCGCCTCGCGGCCAATCCCGTCGCTGGCACCGGTGACAAGAATAATCCGGTTGTGCAGCAGATTTTTTTGCGGTTGATAATGCACGGTGACTCCTCAGGCGACCGGTGACGCAATGGTGCCTTTATAATGACTTTTCGGCTTTATGCCCGAATTCGCCTGATAATTCAATCAGTCTACAGGACGCATTACTGTAAAATTAACATTTTGCAAATATTTAATCTCCGGTCCGGGGATTCCTGAAGGCGCCTCGCAGAGGTAATGTCGCGAGCGAGACGCATGGGCAGGGCTGTTGTACACTGCCGTGAAAGATTCGTGGTTAAATCAAGGTGGAACGCGTGGAATTACTTTCTCAATATGGGTTGTTTTTGGCCAAAATCGCGACGGTGGTGATTGCCATTGCGGTGGTAGCCGTTCTGATTGCCAACCTGACGCAGCGCAAGCGTCAGCGTGGGGAGTTACGCATCACCCGCCTGAGCGAGCAGTATAAAGAGATGCAGGAAGAGATGTCTCTGGCGCTGCTTGATAGTCATCAACAGAAACTCTGGCTGAAAGCGCAGAAGAAAAAGCATAAACAGGAAGCCAAAGCGGCAAAGGCAAAAGCAAAGCTCAATGCGCCGCAGGATAAGGCCACGCCGCGCGTCTATGTGCTCGATTTTAAAGGCAGTATGGATGCGCATGAAGTGTCTTCTCTGCGGGAAGAAGTGACTGCCGTTCTGGCCGTGGCGACACCGCAGGATCAGGTTGTCGTGCGTCTTGAAAGCCCGGGCGGGGTGGTTCACGGATACGGACTGGCCGCCTCACAGCTGCAGCGCCTGCGTGAAAAACAGATCCCGCTGACCGTGGCCGTGGATAAAGTGGCGGCGAGCGGTGGCTACATGATGGCCTGCGTGGCGGACAAAATTGTTGCCGCGCCGTTCTCCATTATTGGCTCGATCGGCGTGGTCGCGCAAATTCCGAACTTTAACCGCTTCCTGAAAAATAAAGAGATTGATATCGAACTTCACACGGCGGGTCAGTACAAACGTACCCTGACGCTGCTGGGGGAAAACACGGAAGAAGGGCGTCAAAAATTCCGCGAAGATCTCAACGAAACGCATCATCTCTTTAAAGATTTTGTACACCGTATGCGCCCAACGCTCGATATTGAACAGGTCGCGACGGGCGAGCACTGGTACGGCGTCCAGGCGCAGGAGAAAGGGCTGGTGGATGAAGTTGGAACCAGCGACGATCTGCTGCTCAATCTGATGGAAGGTCGGGAACTGGTGGGCGTGCGCTTTACCCAGCGTAAGCGACTCCTTGACCGCTTTACCAACAGTGCCGCAGAAAGCGCGGACCGCCTGCTGCTGCGCTGGCTACAGCGCGGACAAAAACCGCTGCTGTAAACAAAAACGCGAGGCATATGCCTCGCGCTTTGCGTTAATCGACCAGGTGATATTTCTCTGAAAGCGTATGCGCCAGGTATTTGAACATGTTAAACACGGCGGTGCTTTTCGGGGTCGGTAAACCCTGTTCGTCAAGGAAGTATTCGCCGCTGAAAATCAGCACGCCATTACGCTGCTCTACGCCGGTGGCTTCAATGCCCGCCAGCGTATCTTCATGGTCACGGATAAGCTTGTTTGCTTCGATAAGCAGAGAGGCTCGGTCAATAGGTTGGGTCGTATTCTGCATAATCCACTCCTTAAACAGTGACAATAGTCTACGCCGAGGGCGCATTGGGGGCAAATTTTCCCTGTAATGTGAGGGGATAAGGTGCAGGGGCCTGGCTGGCGGGATCTGCTTTTGCATGCTAATAAAGTTGCGTAACGAATTTTATCAGGTAGAGTGTGCGCTTTCGTCATTCTGGCAACAGAATTGCTTGACATTCAACCGGAAATTCGTCACGAATTACACGAGATGTGAGAAAAATACCCGAAAACTCAATCACCTGGGCGTCTTCTCATTAACGTCCGGTAAGACAAAGGGGTTGATATCTCCTGACGCAGTCGCAATATCATTGGCTCGTCGTCAGCGGAAGGGAAATCAACGTGCGGCGTATTCCTGGAAGAATTAAATTAGGTAAAGGTGAATATGGGTAAAGCTCTCGTCATCGTTGAGTCCCCGGCAAAAGCCAAAACGATCAATAAGTATCTGGGTAATGACTACGTGGTTAAGTCCAGCGTGGGTCATATCCGCGATTTGCCGACCAGTGGCTCAGCCAGCAAAAAGAGCGCAGACTCTACCTCCACCAAAGGGGCTAAAAAGCCTAAAAAGGATGAACGTAGCGCGCTTGTCAACCGCATGGGTGTTAACCCATGGCATAACTGGGATGCACAATATGAAGTGCTGCCCGGTAAAGAAAAAGTCGTTAACGAACTGAAGCAGCTTGCTGAAAAAGCAGACCACATCTATCTCGCAACCGACCTTGACCGCGAAGGGGAAGCCATTGCGTGGCACCTGCGGGAAGTGATCGGTGGTGATGACAAACGCTACAGCCGTGTAGTGTTTAACGAAATTACGAAGAATGCGATTCGTCAGGCGTTTGAGAAGCCGGGCGAGCTGAATATTGACCGCGTGAACGCACAGCAGGCACGTCGCTTTATGGACCGCGTTGTGGGCTACATGGTCTCTCCACTGCTGTGGAAGAAGATTGCCCGTGGCCTGTCCGCAGGTCGCGTGCAGTCCGTCGCCGTGCGTCTGGTCGTTGAGCGTGAGCGCGAAATTAAAGCCTTCGTGCCGGAAGAGTTCTGGGAAGTCGATGCCAATGTGACCACGCCGGGCGGTGACGCTCTGCCGCTGCAGGTGAGCCATCACAAAGATAAACCTTTCCGTCCGGAAAACCGCGACCAGACCATGGCCGCCGTAGCGCTGCTGGAAAAAGCACGCTATCAGGTGCTGGAACGTGAAGACAAACCGACCAGCAGCAAGCCGGGTGCTCCGTTTATTACCTCTACGCTGCAACAGGCTGCAAGCACGCGTCTGGGTTATGGCGTGAAGAAGACCATGATGATGGCGCAGCGCCTGTATGAAGCGGGCTACATCACCTACATGCGTACCGACTCAACCAACCTGAGCCAGGATGCGGTCAAC
Organism: Enterobacter sp. CGMCC 5087; assembly: GCF_003144775.1. NCBI lineage: Bacteria > Pseudomonadati > Pseudomonadota > Gammaproteobacteria > Enterobacterales > Enterobacteriaceae > Enterobacter > Enterobacter sp. CGMCC 5087. The sequence goes on from NZ_QFXN01000014.1 coordinate 11,433, forward strand.
ATGGTCCGCGGCTACATCAGCGACAATTTCGGTAAGAAATACCTGCCGGAAAGCGCTAACCAGTTCGCCAGCAAAGAGAACTCTCAGGAAGCTCACGAAGCGATTCGTCCTTCTGACGTCTCGGTGTTAGCGGAATCGCTGAAAGACATGGAAGCCGACGCGCAGAAACTGTATCAGCTGATCTGGCGCCAGTTCGTGGCGTGCCAGATGACCCCGGCGCAGTACGACTCCACCACGCTGACCGTCGGCGCGGGTGATTTCCGCCTGAAGGCGCGCGGTCGTATTCTGCGCTTCGACGGCTGGACGAAAGTGATGCCTGCGCTGCGTAAAGGTGATGAAGACCGGACGCTGCCGGCGGTGAACAAAGGTGACGAGTTGTCGCTTGTCGATCTGGTTCCGGCACAGCACTTCACCAAGCCGCCTGCGCGCTTCAGTGAAGCGTCCCTGGTGAAAGAGCTGGAAAAACGCGGTATTGGTCGTCCATCGACCTACGCGTCCATCATCTCGACCATTCAGGACCGCGGCTACGTGCGCGTTGAAAACCGCCGTTTCTATGCGGAAAAAATGGGTGAGATCGTCACTGACCGTCTGGAAGCAAACTTCCGCGAGTTGATGAACTACGATTTCACCGCGCAAATGGAAGACAGCCTCGACCAGGTTGCCAGCCATCAGGCGGAATGGAAAAAGGTACTCGACAGCTTCTTCAGCGACTTTACCGACCAGCTTGAAAAAGCGGAGAAAGACCCTGAAGAAGGCGGCATGCTGCCTAACCAGATGGTTCTGACCAGCATCGACTGTCCAACCTGCGGCCGCAAGATGGGGATCCGTACCGCAACCACGGGCGTATTCCTTGGCTGCTCCGGCTATGCGCTGTCACCGAAAGAGCGCTGCAAAACCACCATCAACCTGGTGCCTGAGAACGAAGTTCTCAACGTGCTGGAAGGTGACGATGCGGAAACTAACGCTCTGCGTGCCAAACGCCGCTGCAAGAAATGCGGCACGGCAATGGACAGCTACCTGATCGATCCAAAACGTAAGCTGCACGTTTGCGGTAATAACCCAACGTGTGACGGGTATGAGATCGAAGAGGGCGAGTTCCGCATTAAAGGCTATGACGGCCCGATTGTGGAATGCGAGAAGTGTGGTTCTGAAATGCACCTGAAAATGGGGCGTTTCGGTAAGTACATGGCCTGTACCAACGACGAGTGTAAAAACACGCGCAAAATTCTGCGTAACGGAGAAGTGGCTCCTCCTAAGGAAGATCCGGTTCCGCTGCCAGAACTGCCGTGCGAGAAATCAGACGCGTACTTCGTGCTGCGTGATGGTGCCGCAGGTGTCTTCCTGGCCGCCAACACCTTCCCGAAATCGCGTGAAACGCGCGCGCCGCTGGTGGAAGAGCTGCATCGCTTCCGCGATCGTCTGCCTGAGAAACTGCGTTATCTGGCCGATGCGCCACAGCAGGATCCGGAAGGTAACAAAACCGTGGTACGGTTTAGCCGTAAAACTAAGCAGCAGTATGTTGCGGCAGAGAAAGAGGGTAAAGCGACCGGATGGTCAGCCTTCTTTGTCGATGGCAAATGGGTTGAAGGCAAGAAATAATCTTCCCTTACCGTAACTTACCTGTAAAAGGGCCGGATTTCCGGCCCTTTTTTATTACCTTGTTATTATTTTTTGTTCCGTACTATACAGTCAGGCTATAAATGATATAGTGGTTATAGTTAACCTGTTTCTTATTATTAAATCGTCTTAAGCGATTGACCGCATGCGCTAAATCGGATGGTCTGGCATGAAATTACAGCAGCTTCGTTATATCGTTGAGGTGGTGAATCATAACCTTAACGTCTCTTCTACCGCCGAGGGGTTGTATACCTCGCAACCGGGCATCAGCAAACAAGTTCGTATGCTTGAGGACGAGTTAGGTATCCAGATATTTGCCCGCAGCGGTAAGCATCTCACTCAGGTGACGCCCGCAGGGCAGGAAATCATCCGCATTGCGCGGGAAGTCCTCTCCAAAGTCGATGCGATTAAGTCTGTGGCGGGTGAACACACCTGGCCGGATAAAGGTTCGCTGTATATTGCCACGACGCATACCCAGGCGCGCTATGCGCTACCCGGCGTTATCAAAGGCTTTATCGAGCGTTATCCTCGCGTCTCTTTGCATATGCACCAGGGCTCGCCAACGCAAATTGCTGAAGCCGTCTCCAAGGGTAATGCAGACTTTGCTATCGCCACCGAAGCGCTTCACCTGTATGACGATCTGGTGATGCTTCCTTGCTATCACTGGAATCGTTCTATCGTGGTGACCCCCGATCACCCCCTGGCGGGTAAAGGGTCGGTCACTATCGAAGAGCTGGCGCAATATCCGTTGGTAACGTATACGTTTGGCTTTACCGGACGGTCCGAGCTTGATACGGCCTTTAACCGGGCAGGGTTAACGCCGCGCATTGTCTTTACCGCGACGGACGCCGACGTAATCAAAACCTATGTGCGGCTTGGTCTGGGGGTGGGCGTTATTGCCAGCATGGCGGTGGATCCGGTGTCAGACCCTGACCTGATGCGTCTTGATGCGCATGATGTTTTCAGTCATAGCACCACAAAGATTGGCTTCCGTCGCAGCACCTTCCTGCGCAGCTATATGTATGATTTTATTCAGCGCTTTGCCCCTCATTTAACGCGTGACGTGGTTGATACCGCCGTTGCATTACGCTCAAATGAAGATATTGAAGAGATGTTTAAAGACATCAAACTCCCCGAAAAATAATCACACCCGGTATCTTTCCCTTAGGGAAAGATACCGAAATAACGCCTCAAAGCTAAATTAGAATTATCATCATCTACGCATCCCCTGTCATATAATGTCATTATCCATTTAATCCGTAAGGTTATAATGTCGTGAATTGGCGACAAAAGTAGAAACTAATTTACGCCTTCGCAAATTTTTCTTTTCAATTATTTATTTCTGGTCAAAAGATTGGATATTTCATACCTTCCGGTGCGTAAATTCACTGGCTTTTCGGCTAAAGTTTCTTTAGGATTTATCTCAACAGATGATTAATTGTACCAATTGTTTGGTCCTAAATGATAAGCGATGTCGATTGTATGAGGTTAGCAATGCCTTCAGGAAGTGAAGAACCGCAAAGGGATCCTGCGCTCAAGCGTAAAGCCTGGCTGGCGGTCTTTCTCGTCTCTACCCTGTTTTGGGTGGTGGTTGCTCTCCTGGCCTGGAAATATTGGGGTTAAATATGGCAGTGACGGTACGTACAGAAACGGTTAAACAGATGTGTCAGCATCGTGACAACGGCCACAGAGGGCGTAAAGCACCTGCAACTGTTGTACCCGCGTCCTGGAAACTGACGCCGCAGCAGCAAGCGTTTATTGATGTGTTCGCAGAAGACGAACCCAAAAAACAATAATTTAGTTAATTGCGTAATGATGCAAATAGTCTGAATATCGACTCTGCACTTTCGTACTCTTTAATAAATACACATCAGCAATATAGCACTGAGGACTTACCTCGGAACTTTTAATAAATAATGCCTGGTGTCCCTATGATGAATAACATGACGTCTCACAAATACTGGTCATGGATCGGCGTTTTTACCGTGTCGATTCTGTTCTGGAGTCAGCTCATCTGGTTGGCCCTCCACTAAATTGTAAAACCTCGCTACGGCGGGGTTTTTTGTTTTTCCTTTCTGGACCAATCCTAAATTTATCAATTTGGGTTGTTATCAAAACGTTACGACATCTTTGTGTTATCTTTAATTACGGCCCTGATGATTGTCGGGGCATCTCTGTGATTAAGGAGGAGCTTATGTCGTTAACCCTACGCGAAGCCAGTAAGGACACGTTACAGGCAGAAAATAAAACCTGGCATTACTACAGCCTGCCGCTGGCTGCCAGAACGCTTGGGGACATTTCGCGTTTACCCAAGTCATTGAAAGTTTTACTGGAAAATCTGTTGCGCTGGCAGGACGGTGACTCTGTCACCCTCGATGATATCCAGGCGCTGGCAGGGTGGCTGGAAAATGCCCATGCCGACAGAGAAATCGCCTACCGCCCGGCCAGGGTGCTGATGCAGGACTTTACCGGTGTCCCGGCCGTCGTTGATTTAGCCGCGATGCGCGAGGCCGTTAAGCGTCTCGGCGGAGATACGGCAAAAGTGAATCCGCTTTCCCCCGTTGACCTCGTGATTGACCACTCCGTAACCGTTGACCGCTTTGGTGATGACGACGCCTTTGGCGAGAACGTGCGTCTGGAGATGGAACGCAACCACGAGCGCTACGTGTTTCTTAAGTGGGGGCAGCAGGCGTTCAGCCGGTTTAGCGTGGTCCCGCCGGGTACCGGTATTTGTCACCAGGTGAACCTTGAATATCTGGGTAAAGCCGTCTGGAGTGAATTGCAGGATAAAGAGTGGGTCGCTTATCCGGACACGCTTGTGGGCACGGACTCCCATACCACCATGATCAACGGTCTGGGCGTGCTGGGCTGGGGCGTCGGGGGTATCGAAGCGGAAGCGGCCATGCTCGGCCAGCCGGTGTCCATGCTTATCCCTGACGTGGTGGGCTTCAAGCTCACCGGCAAGCTGTCTGAAGGCATTACCGCCACCGATCTGGTGCTCACCGTCACCCAGATGCTGCGTAAGCATGGTGTGGTGGGCAAGTTTGTAGAATTCTACGGTGATGGTCTGGATTCGCTGCCGCTTGCCGACCGTGCCACCATTGCCAATATGGCGCCGGAATACGGTGCAACCTGCGGCTTTTTCCCCATCGATGACGTCACGCTGGAATACATGCGCCTTAGCGGGCGCAGCGAAGAGCAGGTCGCGCTGGTGGAGGCCTATACCAAAGCGCAGGGCATGTGGCGAAACCCGGGCGATGAACCGGTCTTCACCAGCACGCTTGAACTCGATATGGGAAGCGTCGAGGCGAGCCTCGCCGGGCCGAAACGTCCACAGGATCGGGTCGCGCTGAGTGACGTGCCAAAAGCCTTTGCCGCCAGCAATGCGCTGGAAGTGAACGTGGCGCAGAAAGATCACCGTCCAGTCGACTATGTTCTGAACGGACATCAGTATCAGCTCCCGGATGGCGCGGTTGTTATTGCGGCCATTACTTCCTGCACTAACACCTCGAACCCTAGCGTCTTAATGGCGGCCGGTCTGCTGGCTAAAAAGGCGGTAGAGCTTGGGCTAAAACCTCAGCCATGGGTCAAGGCCTCGCTGGCACCGGGTTCCAAAGTGGTATCGGATTATCTGGCGCAGGCCAAACTGACGCCGTACCTTGACGAGCTGGGCTTTAACCTCGTGGGCTACGGCTGTACGACCTGCATTGGTAACTCCGGTCCACTGCCTGAACCGATTGAAACGGCGATCAAGCAGGGTGACCTGACGGTAGGCGCGGTCCTGTCCGGTAACCGAAACTTTGAAGGGCGTATTCATCCGCTGGTGAAAACCAACTGGCTTGCCTCGCCGCCGCTGGTGGTCGCTTATGCCCTTGCAGGGAACATGAATATCAACCTGGCGACCGATCCGATTGGGCACGATCGCAAGAATGATCCTGTCTACCTGAAAGATATCTGGCCATCTTCGCGTGAAATCGCGCTGGCCGTTGAAAAGGTCTCAACCGAGATGTTCCGCAAAGAGTATGCGGAGGTCTTTGAAGGCACGCCGGAATGGAAAACCATCAACGTCGTGGGCTCAGATACCTACGACTGGCAGGATGACTCGACCTATATTCGTCTGTCGCCGTTCTTTGACGAGATGCTGGCCGAGCCGGCACCGCTTAAGGATATCCACGGCGCGCGCATACTGGCGATGCTGGGGGATTCCGTCACAACCGACCATATCTCCCCGGCGGGGAGTATCAAAGCCGATAGCCCGGCAGGTCGTTATCTGCAGAGCCGGGGCGTCGAACGCCGCGATTTTAACTCCTACGGCTCGCGTCGCGGCAACCACGAGGTCATGATGCGCGGGACCTTTGCCAACATACGCATTCGTAACGAAATGGTACCGGGCGTGGAAGGGGGCATGACGCGCCATCTGCCGGGGACGGAAGTGGTTTCGATTTATGATGCGGCGGTCAAATATCAACAGGAAGGTACGCCGCTGGCGGTGATCGCCGGGAAAGAGTACGGTTCCGGCTCCAGCCGCGACTGGGCGGCGAAAGGTCCGCGTCTGCTTGGCGTTCGCGTGGTCATCGCCGAATCGTTCGAACGTATTCACCGCTCGAATCTGATTGGTATGGGGATCCTACCGCTCGAGTTTCCGCAGGGCGTGACGCGTAAAACGCTGGGACTGACCGGGGAAGAGCAGATTGAGATTAGCGGTCTGCAAAACCTGCAGCCGGGAAAAACGGTGCCGGTGAAGTTAACGCGGGCAGACGGGAAAATCGAGGTGCTGGACTGCCGGTGCCGTATTGATACGGCAACCGAGCTGACCTATTACCAGAACGACGGCATTTTACATTATGTGATTCGTAAGATGCTGGATTGATGAAACGAGCCCGGCACCCGTGCCGGGCTTTTTAGCATCACTCTTTCAGCAGATGGCCCATTTTGGCGGCTTTGGTATCCAGGTAGTGGGCGTTCTTCGGGTTACGGCCGACAATCAGCGGTACGCGCTCGACGATGTTGATCCCCGCTTCGGTCAGGATCTCCACTTTTTTCGGGTTATTGGTCAGCAGGCGAACTTCGTCCACGCCCAGCAGCTTGAACATATCGGCGCATAAGGTGAAGTCGCGTTCGTCAGCGGCAAAGCCAAGCTGATGGTTTGCTTCAACCGTATCGTAGCCCTGGTCCTGAAGCGCGTAGGCGCGGATTTTATTCAGCAGACCAATATTACGACCTTCCTGACGGTGATAAAGCAGCACACCGCGGCCTTCTTCTGCAATATGAGATAGGGCGGCTTCCAGCTGGAAACCACAATCACAGCGCAGGCTGAACAGCGCGTCGCCGGTAAGACACTCTGAATGGACGCGGGACAGAACCGGCGTCTGCCCTGAAATGTCACCATAAACCAGCGCGACATGATCCTGTCCGGTTGCCAGTTCTTCAAAACCCACCATCAGGAAATCGCCCCATGGGGTTGGCAGTTTGGCTTCTGCCACACGTTTAAGCTGCATGTGATTCTCCAGAGTAGGCTGACACGTTTCGTGCCTTTGCCCTGTTTTGCTTTCTGTATCAGTTCATTTTGCCACAAGCTCAGCAGGTTCGCCTAATGGGCACCATGCTATATGAACGTTAAACGCACGATCCGACATATCCACCAGGATGATTAATTTCAGTTATGATTGTGACGCTTAGCGAAAAAGGAGAAGACATGCTTTCAATCGCCAGACGTACGGCAGCAGGTGCGGCCATTTTACTGATTATGCCTTTGGCCGTATGGCTTTCAGGCTGGATGTGGCAGCCCGGGCATAATGCCGCGTGGCTGAAAACGTTATACTGGATAACGGAAACGGTCACCCAGCCGTGGGGGATAATTACCCACGTACTCCTCTGCGTCTGGTTTCTGTGGTGCCTGCGCTTTCGTTTGCGCGCGGCGCTGATGCTCTTTGCGATCCTTGGGGGCGCTATCCTTGTCGGTCAGGGCGTGAAGTCCTGGGTTAAAGATCGCGTTCAGGAACCGCGTCCTTTTGTCGTCTGGCTGGAAAAAACGCATCATGTTCCGGTGGATGAGTTCTACAATTTAAAGCGAAAAGATCGTGGCGCGCTGGTGAAAGAACAGCTTTCGGAACAGCAGGATATCCCGAAATTCTTGCGTAAACACTGGCAAAAAGAGACCGGGTTCGCGTTTCCTTCCGGTCACACCATGTTTGCGGCCAGCTGGGCGTTACTGGGGGTTGGGCTGCTTTGGCCAAGGCGCCGAACGATCACTATCGTGATTTTACTGGTCTGGGCGACGGGAGTCATGGGCAGCCGCCTGCTGCTGGGGATGCACTGGCCGCGCGACCTGGTCGTCGCCACGCTCATCTCATGGCTGCTGATTATGATGGCGACCTGGCTCACTGAACGATTCTGCGGCCCGCTAACGCCACCGGCAGAAGAGAAAGAAGAAATAGCCGAAAGGGACCAGACGGACGCCTGACGGTTGATATTCCGCATTTTGCCCATAGATCCATGACCTGCGCGTCACTTTTTCCGTTTCGCGCTCGTCGCTAAAATGGTAGTTTATAAAGCTGATTGCGGTGAATTGAACACACTTTATTCGCTTGAACCACATAACGGGAAGTAATGTGAAATATTTACTCATTTTCTTACTGGTATTGGCGATTTTTGTCATTTCAGTCACGTTGGGTGCACAAAACGATCAGCAGGTGACGTTTAACTATCTGCTGGCTCAGGGTGAGTATCGCGTCTCGAGCCTGCTGGCGGTATTATTCGCTGCCGGTTTTGCCATTGGCTGGCTGGTTTGCGGTCTGTTCTGGCTTAAAGTCCGTGTCTCTCTTGCGCGCGCTGAACGTAAAATTAAGCGACTCGAAAATAACATTGCCCCTGCGTCTGACATTCCGGAAAGCTCTGGTGTGCCGGTCGTGAAGGAATAATCGACTATGCTGGAGTTGTTGTTTCTGCTTTTGCCTGTAGCCGCAGCCTATGGCTGGTATATGGGCCGCAGAAGTGCGCAACAAACAAAACAGGATGAGGCCAACCGGCTCTCCCGCGACTACGTTGCGGGGGTGAACTTCCTTCTGAGCAATCAGCAGGACAAAGCGGTAGACCTGTTCCTCGATATGCTGAAAGAGGATACGGGGACGGTTGAAGCGCATCTCACCCTGGGCAACCTGTTCCGCTCGCGCGGCGAGGTCGATCGCGCCATTCGTATTCACCAGACCCTGATGGAAAGCGCCTCGCTGACCTACGATCAACGTCTCCTTGCGGTACAACAGCTGGGGCGGGATTACATGGCCGCAGGGTTGTACGATCGCGCAGAAGATATGTTCGCGCAGCTGGTGGACGAAACAGATTTCCGCATCGGCGCGCTGCAGCAGCTCCTGCAGATTTATCAGGCCACCAGCGACTGGCAGAAAGCCATTGATACCGCTGAACGTCTGGTGAAGCTGGGTAAAGATAAGCAGCGCGTTGAGATCGCCCATTTCTACTGTGAGCTTGCGCTTCAGCAGATGGGCAACGACGACATGGATAAAGCCATGGCGCTGCTGAAGAAAGGCGCCGCCGCGGACCGCAACAGCGCGCGAATCTCCATCATGATGGGGCGCGTCTTTATGGCGAGTGGCGACTACGCCAAAGCCGTTGAAAGCCTGCTGCGGGTTATCGACCAGGACAAAGAGCTGGTCAGTGAAACGCTGGAAATGCTGCAAACCTGCTATCAACAGCTCGACAAGCAGGAAGAGTGGGTAGCTTTCCTGCGTCGCTGCGTGGAAGAAAATACCGGTGCCACCGCTGAACTGATGCTTTCAGACGTCGTTGAGCAGTATGAGGGAAGCGACACCGCGCAGGTTTATATTACGCGTCAGCTACAGCGCCATCCGACCATGCGGGTGTTCCATAAGCTGATGGATTACCACCTGAACGACGCTGAAGAAGGGCGCGCCAAAGAGAGCCTGATGGTGCTGCGCGACATGGTTGGCGAACAGGTGCGCAGCAAGCCGCGTTATCGTTGCCAGAAGTGTGGTTTTACCGCGTATACGCTCTACTGGCACTGTCCTTCCTGCCGCGCCTGGTCCACCATCAAGCCAATCCGCGGCCTGGACGGGCAATAATTTTTTAAAAGGCCGTATTTTAGTTACAACATACTAATGGTTTTTCCCCTGTCCTGAACTCCGTGCGGTTTGCCGGCCAGGCAGGCGCGTAAATGGATCCTGTCAATTTGCGGCGTCGGCAGGTAGAATGCTGGCCGTTTATCTGTTCCGCGCCGCTGCGCGCCCATAGACGAAAAGGGCTGGTCATGACGTCTGTTACATCCTCCACTTCCCGCGTAATTACGGATTCTCCTGTTGTTGTTGCGCTTGATTACAATAAGCGTGACGCTGCACTGGCGTTTGTCGACGGCATCGACCCTCGCGACTGCCGTCTGAAAGTTGGCAAAGAGATGTTCACGCTGTTTGGACCGCAAATCGTTCGCGATCTGCAGCAGCGCGGCTTTGACGTTTTCCTCGACCTGAAATTCCATGATATCCCGAATACCACGGCGCACGCCGTTGCCGCAGCCGCAGAGCTGGGCGTATGGATGGTCAACGTCCATGCATCGGGTGGGGCAAGAATGATGACGGCCGCCCGTGAGGCGCTCCTGCCGTTCGGTAAAGATTCACCGTTGCTGATTGCGGTCACCGTTCTGACAAGTATGGACGAAAACGATCTGCGCGACCTGGGCGTGACGTTGTCACCCGCCGAGCATGCCGAACGTCTCGCGCGTCTGACGCAGCATTGCGGCCTGGATGGCGTCGTCTGCTCCGCGCAGGAAGCGGTACGTTTCAAATCAGCGCTGGGCCAGGATTTTAAACTGGTTACGCCGGGTATTCGTCCTGCAGGCAGCGAAGTGGGCGATCAGCGCCGCATTATGACGCCTGAGCAGGCGCTGGCTGCTGGCGTTGACTACATGGTCATCGGGCGTCCGGTAACGCAGTCTGCCAACCCGGCAGAGACGCTTAAGGCTATTAACGCATCGCTGAAAAAGGGGGCCTAATGACCGATTCCAACAGCCGTCTGGTCTATTCAACCGACAGCGGGCGTATAGACGAGCCGAAAGCGAAAGTGGAACGTCCTAAGGGGGACGGCATCGTTCGGATCCAGCGCCAGACCAGTGGACGAAAAGGGAAAGGGGTTTGCCTTATCTCCGGCATTGACCTGGATGATGCTGAACTGGCAAAGCTGGCGGCCGAGTTGAAAAAGAAATGTGGCTGCGGCGGCGCCGTGAAAGACGGCATTATTGAAATCCAGGGAGATAAGCGCGATTTAATAAAATCTCTGCTGGAAGCCAAAGGGATGAAAGTCAAACTGGCAGGCGGTTAAAATAAATGAGCCACGGCAAATGCCGTGGCTCGTGTTATATACGTGCGTATGTCAGACCTGAAATACGTTCAAATATCGCAATACCGGGGAAGGCTTAGATAATAATTATTTGCCAACCTGGTGACCGATAATACCACCGACAGCAGCGCCACCTAATGTACCCAGCGTACTACCATCCGTTAATACTGCACCACCGAGAGCACCGGCACCGGCACCAATAGCGGTGTTACGGTCACGTTTAGACCAGTTAGAGCACGCGCTCAGGGACATTGCTACAGTGATTGCCAGAACAGCGGCGGCTAATTTTTTGCTGGTTAAGGTCATAATACTTTCTCCTGAATTATCGATTCACGGAAAGATGTACACGTTAAGTATAGACGAATCGAATACTTAATTCTGTTCTCCGTGAAAGCTGGTCGCGCAGGCGTTACGTAATCACGCAGGTGATAGTCACTTCCTGTTATATCGCTAACATTAATTTTACGACTTTAATGCAGGTTAAACAGGTAAAAACTCTTAAAGAAGTACCAGGAATCATCTCAGAGAAAGAAGGGCGTATGCGCCCGAAATTCGGGCGCGGAGGGAACTCAGGCGGTCGTTTTAATAATATTGACGATCAGCCCGTCATCTTCCAGTTTATTACGGTGCGCGTCGCTCAACCGTTCATCGGTAATCACGCGGCTAAAGCGTGAAACCGGGCCCATCGTATAAGGGTGAACGGCGCCAAATTTAGAGCTGTCGGTCAATACAATGGCTTCACACTCTTTTTCCAGCACGGCATTCACGACGTCAGAGCGCATCATATCCCGGCCGGTAAAACCTGTCTCAGGCTGCCAGCCGTCAATCCCGATAAAGGCCTTGCTGAAATGAACCTGCTGAACATACTGTCGGGTCAGCGGGCCAACCATGCTTTCACTTTTTTTCTGGTAAATACCGCCCAGCAGGATCACCTCGCAGCGCGTCTCTTTGAGCAAATGCGCGATATAGCTGCTGACGGTGATGATGGTAACGTCTTTTTGATCGGCAAGCGTGCGCGCCAGCAGGGCATTACTGCTGCCGTTTTCAATAAAGACGGTCTCGCCGTTGTTCACCAGAGACGCGGCAAATTCCGCCAGTTCACGTTTGAGCGCGTAGTTATTCATCATGCGCGTCTCAACGTCATCACTGTCCAGCGGGACAGCATATCCGTGCGCGCGACGCAGGTAGCTCTGTTTTTCCAGCAGATTAAGATCCTGACGGATGGTGACTTCAGAAACGCCAGTGGTTTTAGCGAGATCGACTACGCTTACGCGTCCCTGATCGATGACCATCTGCAAAATGAGTTGTTGTCGGGAATTCATAGCATCCATTTAATAAAGCGAAACGAGGTCGGAGACGATGGGATTAAACTTCCCACGGCGCTTTTGGCTGTCCGTTTTCTGGCGCATTGTCGGCACCATTCTGAGCAAGAAGTTCAGACTTCAGGATCTCGAGATTACGGATAGCAGAGTGATAATCGCCCGCCACCAGGATATCCAGCACGGTATCAATTCGTTGTGCTACAGCTTGTGCGTCAATAGTCGACATAATCTCACCCCAGGCGCGAAAAGTTAATATTTTCAATGATGCAGAAAATAGGATCAAAAGAGAAGGGAAAAAATGCAATAACTAAATTACATAAACGTAAGTGATAAATTTATTCCCCCTCATGCAGCAGGCTTAATGAGTGGATTAGTCTAAAACTGCGCGCAAGGCGCTTTTTTATAAGAGGAATTAGACTATGACAGTTATCAATCAGCCTACCTGCACACTGTTTACCGATACTGAACGGTTCACGCAGCTGTCAGGGTATTACGAGGCGGAGCGTCACACGGTCTGGATGATGCTGCGGGCTCAGCCACGTCCTTGCTTTAACCATGCGTTAATAGAGGAGATCATGAACTTTTCATGGCTGGTTCGCCAGTCCGGGTTTGCGGTTGATTTTTGGGTAACCGGATCGCTGGTTCCCGAGATGTACAATACGGGCGGTGATTTACAGTTCTTCGTCGAGTGCATTCAGAACGGACGTCGGGAAGCGTTACGGGCGTACGCTCGCGCCTGCGTTGATTGCGTCCATGCGGCCTCGCGGGGGTTTGATACGGGAGCCATCACTCTGGCAATGGTCGAAGGCAGTGCGTTAGGGGGCGGGTTTGAGGCCGCTCTGGCGCACCATTTCGTCCTGGCTCAGCGCGATGCCCGTTTAGGTTTCCCGGAGATTGCCTTCAACCTGTTTCCCGGTATGGGAGGATATTCCCTGGTTGCACGCCGTTCAGGCATGAAGCTGGCGGAAGAGCTTATCTACAAAGGGGAATCCCATACGGCTGAATGGTACGAACAGCATGGGCTGGTGGATGTCCTGTTTGAACCCGGACAAAGCTATGTCTCCACCCGAACCTTCATCGATACGCTGCGGCCAAAACTGAATGGCGTCAGGGCGATGCTGCGCGCCCGTACGCGCGTTCTGCAATTGCCTCGCAGTGAACTGATGGACATCACGGAAGATTGGGTTGATGCCGCTTTCTGCCTGGAGCCGAAAGATATTGCCTACATGGAGCGTCTGGTCACGCTGCAAAACCGCCATCACGCGGCGGGCCTGCGTAAAGCCAGTTAACGTTGATTTCGCGCTTGATATCGTTTTAGCCATCGCTCGAATGCGGCAGCGGGCATCGGCTTAGCAAACAGAAAACCCTGCCGTTCGTTGACGCCGTTCTTGGTCAGAAAGGCGTCTTCTTTTGCATTTTCCACACCCTCGGCAATCACCTGCAGATTTAACGCCTGCGCCACCGCGACGATAGCGCGCACCAGTGACTGGGAAATAGACTGCTTATGAATATCCCTGACGAAAGATTGATCGAGCTTAATGGCGTCGATAGGGAAGCGGGCCAGCTGAGAAAGGGAAGAATAGCCGGTACCAAAATCATCCAGATGAATTTGCGCCCCGAGTCGGCTGAACTGCTGGATCACGGACAGCGCCAGCTCTTCATTTTCGATAAGACAGCTTTCGGTCAACTCGACGTCGACCGGGCAGTATTCAAAATTCAGATCCTTCAGCGCCTGCTTTAAGTCGCTGAAGATGGTCTGGTCGGCCAGCTGGCGAGCAGAGACGTTCACCGCCACGCGCAGGTTTATTCCCTTATCGCGCCATTTTGCCACCTGGCGAACCACATCGAGCATCACCCAGCGGCCCAGCGGCACAATCAACCCCGACTCCTCGGCATAAGAGATAAACTCCAGCGGCGGGATCAGGCCGCGTTCTGGTGATTGCCAGCGGACCAGCGCTTCAAGGCTTCTGACTTCTCCGCGCCAGGTTATTTTCGGCTGATAGTGGATCAGAAGCTGATCGTTATCCAGGGCCTTGCGCAGGTTGGTATCTAGCCAGAGATACTCAAACACGCGCTGGTTCATCTCGGGTGAGAAGACGCAGAACTTGCCCCGGCCGTTCTCTTTGGCGGTGTACATGGCAGTATCGGCGTTGCGAATAACGCTTTCCCGGTCGTTCCCGTGCTGTGGGGCGAGGGCGATACCCAGAGAGCAGCCGGTATAAATCTCAATCAGACCGATTCGGAACGGCTGGCGCAGACGGGTTAAAATGCGCGACGCCATCGCCTCCAGAGAGCCCTGAGAGGTATTGGTGGCCATGACGATAAACTCATCGCCGCCAAGACGCGCCAGCACCTGTTCTTCATCCAGACAGCTCAAAATGGCGAGGGCGACAGCCTGCAACAGCTGATCGCCAAACATATGCCCGTAAGCGTCGTTGACCTTTTTAAAGTTATCCAGATCGAGATACACCACGCCCACCTGCGTGTCGCCGCGGTTGTCGATGGCGTCAGAAATCAGATCGTGGATCGCATTGCGGTTTGGCAGGCCGGTGATGGTATCGGTATTGGCCAGCACGCGCAGCCGCTCCTGAGCGCGGCGCTCCTCGGTAATATCTGTCCCGGAACAGATGAGGAAAATTTCATTTTTACCGCTGCCGCTGTGCACGAATTTGTTTCTGAACAGAAACAGCCGCTGCCCTTTACGCGTTTTGATCCAGCGTTCGACTTCGTAGGAGCTGCCGTTGCGAAAAAAACCGGTAATATTGCGCTTTGAGGCTGCCGCTTCGCTGCGGCTCATAAACAGCTTAAATACGTTCTGACCAATGACTTCTTGCTCTTTCAGGCCGGTGTACTCTTCGCTAAGCCGGTTAAAACGCTGAATATTGCCGTGCTGATCGAGGATAACAATGACGGAGTTGGCCTCGGAGACAACCTGTTCCGCAAAAGAGAGCCCCTGAGCCAGATCGCGCGCCACGGAGGGCGTATCATTCCAGGCGGAAGCGGTGCCTGCCCACTCGTTGCGGGTAATTTTACGGCCCACAAGATGAACCGGGACATCTTCCCCGTACAGGGAGAGCGACATGGAAATGCTGGAGGTTATAACGGTTAAATGACGGATGAGATCGGCCTGTTCATCGTCCAGCGCCACGACCTGAGTGACATCGGCATTTTCGCTGGTGGAAAGGTGCAGAGCGTTGCTGTCAGCTGACAGGCGCCACCACGGGCTGTGAGTCCCCATGTAGCGAAACAGCAAATTCTGCTCCAGATCGTCCATCATGTTTTCTCCCGCAGCTGTTCATTAGCGCACAAATTATTCATTTGCTGTCGACTTTTCCGTTGAGAAACAGCGGCAAAACCGAAGTGAACCTATTGTTTTTCCCTGCTTTCTTATAATAAAACGAGCCAGGTGAAAAAGGATACTGAGCGTATAGAAATTCACGTAACCGAATATAACAACACTCTTTTACTGTAGATAATTATGGCGGTTTTGGGCGAAGGGATACTGAAAATAGTAAGGAAAAATAATGATTTTGTGGCGGGGATAAAAAGAAAAATTGTCGGCCCTTCCGGAAAGGAAATAGCCGACAATTGAACCGGTTATCAGGCGATAGGGCGCGCGATAATACTGCGGGTTTCCATGCGAACTTCGGCGATAGTGACGTCAATCACGTCGGTGACTTTGTAAACTGTTTCACCTTTAATTTGCACGGTACCGTTTTCCTGGCTACAGACCATTTCGTCACGAACCGCGTGCAGGAACGGCGCAGGAATAAACGCGACAGCACCGTTATCGACCAGGCGGACGCGCATACCTCCGCGGCTGATATCAATGATCTCTGCGGCGAAACGGGTATCCGTACCGGCTTTATCCTGCAGGAAGCGTGCGTACAGCCAGTCTCCAACGTCACGTTCCGCCATGCGGTTCAGGCGGCGACGATCGGCCATCTGCAGCGTGGTGTCCTCCTGAGGACGGGCAATGGTTTCACCTTTGATAATCGCTTTCAGCAGACGGTGGTTGACCATATCGCCATACTTACGGATCGGCGATGTCCAGGTGGCGTAAGCTTCGAGGCCAAGACCAAAGTGCGGGCCAGGTTCGGTGCTGATTTCAGCGAAGGACTGGAAGCGACGAATGCGGCTGTCCAGGAAACCCGACGGCTGCGCGTCCAGTTCGCGGCGAAGCTTGCAGAAGCCCGGCAGCGTCAGCACTTCTTCCGGATCAACGTGCACATCGTGAGTCTTCAGCAGGGCCGCCAGCGCTTCGGTATTCGCCGGATCAAAACCGGTGTGGACGTTGTAAATGCCAAAGCCCAGCTTGTCGCGCAGCACGCGTGCGGCGCAGATGTTGGCGGAAATCATCGCCTCTTCAACGATGCGGTTCGCAATGCGTCGCGGTTCGGCCACGATGTCCAGCACTTCGCCTTTCTCGCCCAGAACAAAGCGATAGTCCGGGCGGTCTTTGAACACCAGCGCATGGGTTTTACGCCACTCGCCGCGGTTGAGGCAGATGCGATGCAGCAGACGGATTTGCGCGGCAATGGCGTCTGATTCAGGTTTCCAGCTACCGGTATTTTCAAGCCAGTCGGAGACGTTATCGTAGGCCAGCTTGGCTTTCGATTCGATGGTGGCGGCAAAGAACTCGATATCGTCTTCAATCGCGCCATCTGCGGCGATAGTCATGCGGCAGGCAAGGACCGGGCGCACTTCATTTGGACGCAGCGAGCAGAGATCGTCTGACAATTCGCGCGGCAGCATCGGAATGTTGAAGCCCGGCAGGTAGTTAGTGAACGCACGGATTTTCGCGGCGTCATCCAGCTTGCTGCCTTCGGCAATCCAGGCGGTTGGATCGGCAATGGCGACGGTCAGATGGAGTTTGCCATCGGCGCCTTCTTCAGCGTACAGCGCGTCATCCATATCTTCCGTGCTGGCGCTGTCGATGGTGACAAACTCCAGTGCGGTGAGATCGCGGCGCGTCAGACCTTCGTCCTGCATCTCGGTCGCTACGCCGTTCGGCGCTTCTTTTTCAAGATTATGGCGTGCCAGCGTGACCCACCATGGCACGAAATGGTCGGCGCCAAAGGTGATGAACTGGGTCAGCTCAGCATAAAAACCGCGATCGCCTTTCAGGGGATGACGACGCATTTCTGCTACGGCCCAGTCACCTTCTTTAAAATCATGCTCAACGCCACGGGCGGCGCGGCAGGGAATGGCATCTTTCAGCAGGGGATGATCCGGCACGATAGCAAGACGATCGTCTTTTCTCTGCACCTTACCCACAAAACGGGTCAGGAACGGTTCGATCAGTTCTTCCGGCTCGGCAGACTCGCGGTCCTTCTCGGTATGAATGACGGCCATGACGCGATCGCCATGCATCACTTTCTTCATCTGCGGAGGCGGAATGAAGTAGCTTTTCTGCGCGTCAACCTCAAGGAAGCCAAAGCCTTTTTCCGTGGCTTTTACGACCCCTTCTGCACGCGGCGTCTGGGAATGCAGTTGCTGTTTAAGCTGCGCTAGCAGCGGGTTGTCCTGAAACATAATGTTCTATTTTCGTAGCCATTGAGCGGCTGACAGTTTTACGCGATTCTCACTGTCTCAGCAAGCGCTCTTTGGGTAATTAGTATGGTTATTCCTCTTTACCAAACGCGACTTTCAAACGATTGAGCCAGCCATCAAACGCGCTCCGGGTAAGCAGCATGATGGCATGTTCGCCGGGGAGTCCTTGATCCGTGAGAGGGGTAAACTGCGCGGCGCTGAAGCGGTCCGGAGAGCGCGTCAGCAGTTCGACCGCCGCCGAAAGTGCGGGGGACGTCAGCGGGATCGCTTCGCGGGTGTTTAACAGGATCTCTCCGGTCAGGTCGAGCAGCGACGGCTCGTGGCAAAGGACCGGCGTCAGCGCCTCCAGTGCGGATTCTGCCTGCCAGCGAGACAGCGACTCAAGCTGATGTGCACTCGCATAGCGCAGTTCGACGACGGGCAACAGGGGCACCCAGGCGGCGTGGCGCGCGGGGAGCGTGTGCGGCTGAATATGATGGCCTGGCAACCAGCGAACGGGGTGTCCCAGCAGCGCCTGAAAAACCGCGACCACGCGCGCCTGAAAACCGATAAACCCGATAATCTGGTTAATCACCACAATGTCATATATTGACAGGCCAACCTCATCAAGCTGGTTCTGCGCTTTATCATCGATGACATCAGGGGAGCTGGCGAGCTGGCGGGCATACTGTGTAATTTGCGCCAGACGTCGGTTGCTTTCACGCGAGGAGTCCGGGCCGGGAAGCGGGGCGAGGAGGGCGGCGTAATGATTACAGAGCCGCTGAACGCCACAGGCCTGTGCGACCGTTAGCGCGGTGCTGAGCCGATCGTAGGCGCTGAGCGTATGCAGGCGGTTCACGGGAATTGAGAGCGGAAACAGCTGGTGGCACAAGGCTCTGGCAGGGGTAAGCCAGCCAGAACAGGCGGCGACAATCTCATCAGGCAGGGCTAAATCGAGCAAAAAACGATCGTCAACGTTAGCGGCTTCGGGCACCAGAGGCAGAACATCTGTCTGCGCGTGGTTCGACTGGGTCTCGTGATACCAGTGGCCTTTGCCGGAAAAACGGCGTTGTTCCATGTGCGTTCCTTGATCTCAAAATGGCGATCAATATCCTGGCGTAAGGCAGATAAAGGGAAAAATATTGTTAGGTGATAACAAATAGCAGAACGGAATAACGAAGGGGCGGTGCGGGGGGAAACTCTCTTCCCGTGCGGGAAGAGAGTCACAGCTTATTTAATTTCCAGCTCGTTCATAGCAGCGATGTTGAAGCCGCCGTCAACGTGAACTACTTCGCCGGAGATACCAGCGGAAAGGTCAGAGCACAGGAATGCTGCAGAGTTACCCACATCTTCAATGGTAACGGTACGACGAATCGGGGTAACCGCTTCGCAGTGTGCCAGCATTTTACGGAAATCTTTAATACCGGAAGCTGCCAGGGTGCGGATAGGACCTGCAGAGATGGCGTTAACGCGCACGCCTTCAGGACCCATTGCGTTCGCCATGTAGCGTACGTTGGCTTCCAGAGAGGCTTTCGCCAGGCCCATAACGTTGTAGTTAGGGATAGCACGCTCAGCGCCCAGGTAGGACAGAGTCAGCAGGGCTGCGCCCGGGTTCAGCATCGTGCGGCAGGATTTCGCCATCGCAACGAAGCTGTAGGAGCTGATGTCGTGAGCGATTTTGAAGCCATCACGGGTAACCGCGTTCACGTAGTCGCCGTCCAGCTGGTCGCCAGGAGCGAAGCCAATGGAGTGAACGAAACCGTCGAATTTCGGCCATGCTTTTGCCAGTTCAGCAAACATGCCGTCGATGCTTTCGTCTTGTGCAACGTCACATTCCAGAACGATGCTGGAACCCAGCTGCGCGGCAAACTCTTCAACACGGCCTTTCAGCTTGTCGTTCTGGTAGGTGAACGCCAGCTCAGCGCCTTCGCGATGCATTGCCTGTGCGATGCCGTATGCGATGGACAGTTTGCTGGCAACGCCAGTCACCAGAATGCGCTTACCGGAAAGAAAACCCATAGCTTTAATCCTTATATTCATTGCTAATTTTGCCTTGTAATTCATAGCGTTACAGGCAGTATTTCAAAATCATTCGAAATTAGCTCGAAATTATAGCCCACTCACAGCCCCTTGTGTCACGATATTTCTCGCTCTTCTCCGAAGACGCCTGCTCCGAAGAATGCGCCGCGGACTCGCGGGGGCTCAAAATTTCAGCATTCGTCCAGTATATCACTCGGCAACAGCTTCGCCTCATCCAACCAGCGAGGAAGCGCGATCCCGTAAGGGTATTCACGCTTTCCTGAGGTTGTCGATGAAGCGCGCGATGACGATAAAGAAAACCGGTACGAAGAAAATGGCGAGAAGCGTACCGCTAATCATCCCGCCAAATACGCCGGTACCGATGGCATGCTGCGTACTGTCGCTCGCACCACTGGCCAGCATCAACGGAACAACCCCTAAGGTGAAGGCTAACGACGTCATCAGAATAGGGCGCAGGCGCTGGCCGGCGGCATGAATGGTTGCCGCCAGCAGGGGCTGCCCCTGGCGATGGAGCTGCCTGGCAAATTCAACAATCAGAATGGCGTTTTTGGCCGACAGGCCGATAAGCGTAATCAGGCCGACCTTGAAGAAAACGTCATTCGTCATGCCGGCAACCGACACCGCGATCACCGCGCCGATAAGGCCCAGCGGAACGACCAGCATGACCGCAAAAGGAATAGACCAGCTCTCATACAGGGCGGCCAGCACCATAAACACGACCAGTATCGACAGGACGATAAGGCCCGGAAGCTGAGATTCTGATTTTCTCTCCTGCAATGAGCTCCCGGCCCACTCGCCCGCCATGCCCTGAGGTAAATCTCTGGACAAACTCTCCATAACCTTCATTGCGGTGCCGCTGGACTCTCCCGGCGCCGCACTTCCGGTAATGCGAATAGCCGAATATCCCTGATAACGCGTCAACTGCTGCGGCGCAACGTGCCAGGAAAGCGTGGCAAACGTTGATACCGGCACCATCTGCCCCATCCGGTTTTTCACTGATAATGTCAGTATCTGCTCAGGCTGCATTCGGTAGGGCGCATCGGCCTGAATAATCACCTGCTGAACGCGGCCGTTATTCGTATAGTCATTGACGTAATTTGAGCCCAGGGTGACGGAGAGCGTCTGGTTGATTTCATCAAATGAGACGCCCATCGCTTCCGCCTTTTCTCTGTCCACCTGGAGCGCAAGGCTTGTTCCTTCCGGCAGACCGTCTATATACACGTCACTCAGTTCAGGGCGCTGATTGGCCTGCAGGACCAGCGTGTCGGCAGCGCGCTTTAACGCCTCGTAGCCCAGTCCCGCTCTGTCCTGCACGTACCATGTGAAGCCCGACGAGGTGCCCATATCCGAAATGGCCGGCGGGAGCAGGCTCATCGTGACGGCATCGGAGACGTTAGCCATGCTGGCCTGTATTTGGTCGGCTTCCCCCTGGGCCGTCGAGCCCTGCCGATCTTTCCAGTCCTTCAGCGTGGTGAAGGCCATAGCCGAGTTTGGCCCTGAACCTGAAAATCCAAAGCCCAGGATCATAATGTTGCTTTCAATATCCGGCCGGGTCGCAATTTCCTCTTCAAATTTTTTAACCACGTTGAGGGTACGCTGCATCGTGGCATCTGAAGGCAACTGGATTGAGGACATAAAGTAGCCCTGATCTTCATCCGGCAGAAAAGACGACGGTAGCGAAGACAATCCCAAAAACAGCGCAGCACAAAGCGCAGCGTACAGGAGCAGCATACGCCCGGTTCGCTTCAGAACGGCACCCAGCCCGGCTTCGTAACAGGCGGTGAGCGAACGGAAGCGCGCGTTAAACCCGACCGCGAACCTTCCGCCTCCGCTCTTTCCTGCCTTATGCGGCTTGAGTAACGTTGCGCACAGGGCAGGCGTCAGCGTCAGGGCAAGAAACGCGGACAGCAGTATGGAAACCGCCATGGAAATACAAAATTGTCGGTAGATAATCCCGACGGATCCTTCCGCAAACCCCATGGGAATAAAGACGGCGGTCAGCACCAGCGTGATGCCAATAATCGCCGGGGTGATTTCCTGCATGGCTTGCCGCGTGGCGTCACGCGGGGACAGGCTTTTTTCCTCCATCAGTCGTTCAACGTTCTCCACGACCACAATGGCATCATCAACGATAATCCCTATCGCCAGCACCATGCCGAACATCGTCAGAATATTGATGGAGTAGCCGCTCAATAGCATCACCGTGAAGGTGCCAAGAAGGGCGACGGGAGCAACAATCGCCGGGATAAGCGTACAGCGTATCTTGTGCAGAAACAGCAGCATAACCAGGAAGACGAGGACCATCGCTTCTACAAATGTCTGAACAACCTTCATGATAGAAAGTTTCACAAACGGCGCGGTATCGAAGGGGATCGTAAACGCCATTCCTTCGGGTAACACCCGGGAAAGTTCGTCGATGCGCGCCCGTACGCCGGAAGCCGTACTCATCGCATTCGCACCAGGCGAGAGCTGGATTGCTGCCGCCGTTGCGGGCACGCCATTTTCACGGATACCAAAAGCGTAGCTTTGCAGACCAGATTCAATCCGCGCAATATCGGACAGCCTCAGGCGGGCGCCGGATGCGTCAGATTTCAGGGTGATATTCCTGAACGCCTCTACCGAGGAGAGCTGTCCCTTCACGGTGATGGGATACGCCACCCCTTGTCCTGCAGAGGCGGGCTCATCTCCCGTTTTGCCGGGCGAAACGAGGGCATTTTGCTGGCCAACGGCGGTAAGAACATCGCTTACCGAAAGCCCGTAGCCGTGGAGCTTCATGGGATCCAACCAGATGCGCAGCGCTTTTTCGCCGCCAAACAGCTGAACTTTCCCTACGCCGGGCACGCGACGAAGCTCGTCACTGACGTTTCTGGCAAAATAGTCGCTTAAATCGGCTTCCTCAAATTGACCCGTCGCGGACTTAAGCCCCACCATCATTAAAAAGCCAGAGTTAGCGGCCTCGACGTTAATCCCGTTTTGCCTTACCGCCTGAGGTAGACGAGGCTCGACGATCTTAATCTGATTCTGCAGATCCATCTGCGCCAGCTTGATGTCCGTGCCCGGTTTAAACGTGACGGTAATCGATGCCGAACCGGTTGTGTCACTGGATGATTCAAAGTAGAGCAAATTATCTACGCCAGAGATTTCGCGCTCGATTAACGATACCACCGACGTGTTCATGATATCGGGACTGGCCCCCGGATAACTGACGGAAATAATGATTGCAGGCGGCGCCACTGCCGGATACTGCGCAACCGGCAAACGGGGAATTGACAGGAGTCCTGCCAGAACGATAAAAAGCGCTACTACCCAAGCGAAAACGGGGCGTTCAATAAAAAAATGCGGCATTAAATTAACGTCCTGTTACGTGAATTTCATCATCAGTGGATACGCGCTTGCCGATATCCCTGAGCTGCGAAAATTTCTCAAGAAGCTGCGGCGCGTCATCGAGGCTCGTCGCGAACATCCACATGTAGGTCATCACGGAGTAAATATGTCCGGCGGTGATGCCGGTTGAGCGCGTCATCCAGACGATGGTCAGCGTAAAAAGCGCGGCAACGAGCACGCCAACCCACAAATAACCCCACGCTTCGCGGTCAGATAATGCGATACGTAAACGCGCCAGCGTGGAGTAATGTCGGTGAAGCGTGGCTGTGCCCGCCTTATGGACATAATCCACTTCTTTTTCCAGCCGATTATTCAGGCGCATGAACAGCCATTCATTTTTACGGGCATATCCTGAGACAAATCCGAGCAGGATAAATACAATCGCAAAGCACATGACGCCGGCCCAAAATTCAATAAACAGCAACATGATTGCGGCACCAAAAAGTGAGCTCAGCGAGGTAATAAGCAGGGGAAGGTGCATTTCAAAGAAATCCACATATTCGCGCGAGAGCGTTACCCTGGCGGCGATCGCCGAATGGTTAAGCTGGTATTTGCGCTGTGCCAGGACGACGGAAACCGCGAGTCCGGCATAAATGCGTGCAAACGTGCGCGTGTCTACGCTTCGTCTGGCCGCACCGATGAACCACATGCAAAGCACCATCAGGCCATACAGCGCGGCGTTAAGCGTTTCACCGGCGAGGATGGCATTTATCGCGATGCCAGCCAGAACGGGATAAAGTAAAAACGTCACGTTTTCGGCCACCACCAGGAAAAAAGTGACAACCAGTTTTTTCCGGTGCCGTATCGCGAGTTTTTTTAGCGAGTGCATCACTCCGGCAGGTTCAGAAGAACGAAAATTATTATTACGGTTCATCATTATGGGTAAGTCATGTCAGACTTTTCAGTGAGTTATTTTTGTGTGAAAGAGTGAGGTAGAGACTCTACCGCGCGCCTGTTTAGCGGACATGGGCGGTTTATGGAGGACGTGTGGAGCAGCGGCTCAAATCATTCTCATAATGAGGTAAAGCGGTGTTCCGCCAAAAAAAATGATCAAATAACACTCGTAGTAAAAGACCAGATCCTCGATATCGGGCATCGCGTTTAACAGTACGGTGAACGTAATAATGAGATAGACAAAAATCATCATCAGCCAGAAGGCGACGACGAGTAGCTCAGTCAACGCGCCGGCTTTATTTTGGATCATCAGAGAGACCACCGATAATGCGATGCAGCCATAGATAATGGGTGAAGAGAGCAGCGTCGAGGCGACTTTTTCATCCATTCGGTGCACCAGTACCAGCCAGGTATAAAGTAATCCCCACGACAGCAGCAGGAACAGGGAATATATACCCAGTTTTTTAGGAGAGAAATATTTAGAAAGTTCCATGTTCATTATTTCAGCCAACTTCATAAAATCTTTAAGAAACAGTGGTAATTTGCAACGCGCAATGCACAAAGGACTATGCCTCAATAGCGATTATGCGCGGACATTGTCGAGTCTTTATTGACTGAGTGTGTAGGCTGTGTGGAGAAATAACCGGGCATTTAAATCAACCGGGAAATTTTCGTGACCACGGCACTTTTTCGCGGAGGCTGTGTCTTATTGTGCTAAAGATATCTGATAGCGTGCTCAAAGGGATTTCACCCACGGAGATAAAATGCACAAAAATACGCTGATCCTTATTGTTGAAGATGAAGACGAAATCGCCGATATACTGATGAGCTACTTAGAGCGTTCGGGAATGAAAACGCTCAGAGCCAGGCAGGGCGAGCAGGCCATAACGCTCAATCGCCTCAATAAACCGGATCTCATATTGCTGGACATTCACCTGCCCGTATGTGACGGCTGGAGCGTACTTACCACGCTTCGTCAGGAAAGCGCTGTCCCCGTCATTATGGTTTCCGCTCTCGATCAGGATGTCGATAAGCTCATGGGGCTGAGGCTGGGCGCGGATGATTACGTGATCAAACCCTTCAACCCTTCTGAAGTCGTCGCCCGGGTTGAGGCGGTGCTGCGCAGGACAAAACCCGCGCTTCAGCAGGCGGGTTCCCAGCCGCTCAGAACGCCATTTATTACGGTCTACCCGGATGACTTCTACGTGGAAGTCACCGTGGGGGCAGAGGTTGTCTCCCCGGTATTAACGACGACCGAATTTAAATTGCTCACATACCTGGTGAGATATCCGCGAAAGGTCTGCTCACGCGAAGAGCTACTCAACGCGTGTCTGCCGGAAGGGGATACACTCGACAGAACGGTCGATAGCCACATGAGCAAGTTGCGTAAAAAACTGGAGCTGGCCGGCCTTTACGGTGTTCCCGAGAGCATCAGAGGCATGGGCTACCGGCTTGGGGAAAAGAAATGAACAAAGAGTCTGTCCTGAGTCGTCAGATCTTAACGTATATGCTGTTGCTGACGTTTACGATCATTGCCATCGCCATACTCGGCTCCTGGTTTTTTTACTCCTTTATTCTGGATCACCTCCCGGGCGGCCCTGCAGCGGGCGATGACGAGCAGATGACGATGTGGGACTGGGCATGGATTGGGACCGCGACTACGATCAGTATGATTATTGCCCTCTTTTTCACGGTCAAACTTTCATCGCGGATACTCACCCCGCTAAACGCGGTAGCGTCCAGCCTGAAAAAGATTTCTCAGGGCGATCTGGACGCCAGGGCATTTTGCGCCAGTTCCCGGCTGGGTGAGATCAATCACCTGGTGACGGATTTCAATGAAATGGCGGAAAAATTACAGACGCTGGATATTCAGAGGAAATCCTGGAATGCCGCTATCGCGCATGAGCTGAGAACCCCGGTCACGATCTTACGCGGACGGCTTCAGGGGTTGGTTGACGGCGTTTTTACCCCGGACCCGGTGCTGTTTAATAATCTTCTCAAACAGACGGAAGGGTTAACCCGCCTGATTGAAGATCTCCGGGTTGTCAGTTCGGATGGCGGGGCGGGATACACGTTATGCCAGTCAAGCACGGATCTAAAAGGGACAATACAGAACGCACTCGATACGTTCATGCCCGAGTTCAGCCGTAAGGCATTTACCGTCAATACAGACCTGAGGGAGCAGCAGTGCGTATTCGATCCATTACGCATCAATCAGTGTCTGACCGTTTTATTTGATAATGCCTTACACTATTCAACCTCGCGCACGCTCATCGTGAAAAATGGCGTTTCTGATAAAGGCAATTATATCCTTATTCAGGACGGGGGACCGGGCATCCCCAGGGAGTTTCATGATTTCTTATTTCAGCCGTTTCAGCGCGATAATGGCGCCAGACATGTGAACCCGGAAGGCTGTGGCTTGGGCTTGTCGGTGGTAAAAGCCATCATGCTGGCTCATGGTGGCGATGTTACCTATACCTTATCGACGCAAAACCACTCGATATTTAAGCTCACCTGGCCCGACTCGTGAGCTTCAGCGGCAGGTCAAATCTGCCTGCCGGCGATAAATGCCATATTTTTCCTAACTTAGCATCCCATTGCTGCGGGGTAATCGTCAGTTTACCGCGTCTCGGGCTTAAGGTTATTTCGCTGAAATAGATTTCATCTTTTTTTAGCATAAGGTCAACGCGGCAGTAGTCAATTCCATCCGCCAGCTCCTGGGAGGCCAACAGTGCCTGACGGAACAAGAGCGGTTCGCCAGGCGTTGCTGAAGTATTCGGATATTCCATCCGGAAGGGTTGTAAGTTCCACTGCCTGTCATAAACGTTGATAAACCCTTTGCCGTTATCATCCGTAAAATCTGCTTCTACATAGTGGGCAACGCCATGAAAACAGTGGATCCTCAGCATTTCGGGCGTTGTGTTTCTGTCAGCATCGTCGAAGAGATCGACAAACGGCTCGCAAAGTATGCTCGGCGTAATGTTTTTGTACTGCCATTCGCGCGTGGTGTAGTAAAGATTTTTCTTTAACGCGAGGCTCAGCTTTTTACACGCTTCTTTTTCATTAAATTGCGCTTTGTTTGTACATATTATTGTGCTGCCGCTGTCATGGTTGCACTTAAGGACGAATTTGTCAGGAAGAATTGAAAAATCAATCTGCGACGGCCGGGTATAAACGCCAATTAATGGCACCGTTTTCACGCGCGTTGTTCTGGAGGAAACGTATGCCCGAACGGCGAGTTTATCCGCAAGCATCGTGTAGAAGTTATTATGGTCATAGACCAGACGATGACATATTTTTTCACTCAACGTCGTGGGCGAGTTAATGTCAGGAGTTTCCCCGGTTGCTTTCTTAAGCCTCACGGTATGAAAGTGCAGGTCCGTCATTAAAAATGAGAGGCATTTTCTGATGAGATACTCTGTGTATTTTAAAACGTAAGTGGCGGTGTTCATTTCTTCTCCTCCGTAATGTCCGGATATTCTGGAGAAGAACTGTTGATTGATATTGCTTAAAATATGGAGCAGGGATGGAGACGAAAAATTAAAGGATTAAATAGCGCACGCAGGCTATTTAATCCTTAATTTAATGGGGCAGTTTTTGTGGAGCGTCGCGCTTAGCGGTCCTTTCTCCACGCATCGGCTGTCAGTGCTTCACCAAAATGACCGGCTATCAGCCGTTTTGTCAGCTCGTGAAGCGGGGAGGCCATCACATCCGCCGTGCTGCCGCGCTCGACCACTTCACCCTGGTGCATAACCATCACCTGATCGCTGATGTGTTTCATCATCCCCAGATGCTGGGTGACGTAGATATACGAGATGCCCTGTTTTTCCTGCAGCTCCAGCATCAGGTTAATCAGCTGCGAACGCATCGACATATCCAGCGAGGCAAGCGCTTCGTCAGCAATAATCACTTTCGGGCGCAAAATCAACGCACGCGCCAGACCCAGACGCTGTTTCTGGCCGGGGGCCAGCATGTGTGGGTAGTAGCTTTCGTGGTCCGGTAATAGCCCAACCATGCGCAGGGTTTCGAAGATACGCTTGCGGCGCGCCTCGGGCTCCAGGTCGGTGTTCAGACGCAGCGGAAAATCGAGGATCTGCGAAATGCGCTGGCGTGGGTTGAGCGAGGTCGACGGATCCTGGAAGATCATACGAATGCGCTGGCTGCGGAAAGAGTAATCCCCGAACGTCAGAGGATGATCGTCAATCAATACTTCGCCTGCCGTGGGTTCAACCATGCCGGCAAGCATTTTCGCCAGGGTTGATTTCCCGGAACCGTTCTCGCCGATGATCGCCAGGGTCTGTTTTTCACGCAGGGTAAAGCTGAGCGGTTTTACCGCGTCGACAGTTTGACGATGAAACAGCCCCGTGCGGTAGCGAAAGGTCTTACTCAGGTTGCGGACTTCAAGCAAGGTTTCGACCATTTCACTCTCTCTCCATGTTCAGCGGGAAATGACAGGCGTAAAGATGATTTTTGGCCCCGGTCAGGCGTGGCGTCTCGATACATTTACGCTGAGCATACGGGCAACGCGGCCCCAGACGACAGCCTATCGGCAACGATTCCAGCAGCGGAATCGCCCCGGGCAGGGTATTCAGGCGGCTCTTATGCGGCATGGCGCTGCCAAAATCGGGAATCGCGCGGATTAGCGCCTGCGTATACGGGTGGTGCGGCGCGGTGATCAGGTCTTCACTAGGCGCGGTTTCGACCGTTTGTCCGCAGTACATCACGTCAATTTTATCCGCCCATTTGCTGAGCATTTGCAGGTCATGGCTGATCAGCAAAATGGTGGTGTTGTTGTTCTGGTTGAGACGCGACAGCAGGCGGAAGATTTGCGCCTGCGTGGTGGGTTCCATCGCGTTCGTCGGTTCATCCGCAATCAGCAAACGCGGCTGATTAGCCAGCGCGATGGCAATCATCACTTTCTGACATTCACCGTCGGTCAGCTCGTACGGGAAGCTGCGCATCGCATCTTTGTGATCTTTGATCCCGACGCGGTGTAAAAGCTCAATGGCACGACGCTTGCGCCAGCCAACGCGCTGCCACCAGCGGCCTTTATAGGTCCAGCCGGGGATGTTCTGCATTAACTGTTTGCCCACGCGTTCGGACGGGTCGAGACAGGACTGCGGCTCCTGGAAAATCATCGAGACGTTATGCCCGACCAGCTTACGCCGCTCGCGGGGGGAGAGGCGCAGCAGATCGATATCGTCAAAACGCATACGGTCTGCCGTCACGCGCCAGTTGTCTTTCGCCACGCCGCATATAGCTTTGGCAATCAGGCTTTTTCCCGAGCCGGATTCCCCCACCAGCCCGCGAATTTCACCCTCCGCGAGGGTGATACTGATGCGATCGACGGCTTTAACCCAGCCTTCACCGGTTTTGAATTCGATGGTGAGGTTGCGAATATCAAGAAGCGGCATTATTGCACCCCCGCGTTAATTGCACGGCGAATACCGTCGCCCAGCAGGTTGATAAGCAGCACGCTCACCATAATGGCCGCACCCGGCAGCATGACCGTCCACGGTGCCACGTAGATTAACTCCAGCGCGTCGCCGAGCATCGCACCCCATTCGGGCGACGGCAGCTGTGCACCGAGATCGAGGAAGCCGAGCGCCGCGATGTCCAGGATCGCCATCGACAGGGCGCGGGTGATCTCTGTGACCAGCCCGGCGGCGATGTTGGGCAGCACGGCAAACCACAGAATGTTGAAGGTCGTCGCGCCGTCCAGACGCGCGGCAACGACGTACTCTTTTTCGAGTTCATCATGCACCATGCTGTAAACCGAGCGCACGATGCGGGGCAGGATAGCCAGCCAGACGGCGAACATGGCGTGCGACAGATGCGGACCGGCAAAGGCAACAACAATGATCGCCAGCAGCAGGGACGGAATCGACAGCAGCGTATCCAGAATGTGGTTAAGGACCGCCGAACGCAGGCCATGGGTGGAACCCGCAAAAATACCGAGCGCCAGCCCACAGATCGTAGCCGCGAGCGTCACCACAAATGCGCCGCCCACCGTCGGGGCTGCACCGCTCAGCAGGCGGCTCAACACGTCACGTCCCAGGTCGTCCGTTCCCAGGAAGAAAGAGACTTCGCCGTAGCGCGACCAGGACGGTGGCAGCAGCTGATAGCCAAGGAACTGCTGGTCGATGCCGTACGGCGCAAACCACGAGCCAAAGACGCAAAGCAACACCAGGCCGGCACAGCCGTAAAGGCCGATCATCGCCGTGGTGTCACCATAGAACTTACGCCACACGGTACGCAGCACGCCGGGCGTGCGCTTTTCACTGTATACGCTATCGTAAGGCATACCATTCCTTATGCTTCAATGGGTTAGCCATGGCACCCAGAATATCGGACAACACGTTAACAATAATCACCAGCGAACCAATCACCATCACGCCGGCAGAAATAGCGGCGTAGTCCTGCTGGCGGATAGCGTTAATCAGCCATCGCCCCAGGCCCGGCCAGCTAAAGACCATCTCGGTGATCATGGCCAGCGTCAGCATGGTGGAAAACTGTAATCCCAGACGCGGAATTACCGGCGGCAGCGCGTTGTGCAGGACGTTGCGGCGCAGTATGGTCAGGCGGGACAACCCGCGCGTGGCGGCGGCTTTTACGTAGTTCTGGTCAAACACCTCGATAGTGCTCAGGCGCATCAGGCGGATCACTTCGGTTGTTGGCGCAACCGCCAGCGTCAGCACCGGCAATACCATATGGCGCACGGCGCTGACGATCATCTCATGGCGCCACACCGAATCGGACAGCCACGCGTCAATGATGGCAAACCCCGTCACCGTTTTAACCGTATAGAGTAGGTCAAAACGACCCGAAACCGGCAGCCAACCCATCGTCAACGAGAAGAACAGCGTCAGCAGCAGCGCCAGCCAGAATACCGGGATGGAGAAGCCGAACAGGGCGAGGGCGCTGATAAACTTATCCTGCCATTTGTTGCGATAGATCCCGGCCAGCATACCCACAGGGATGCCGACCATCAGGGCAAAGCCGAAAGCCAGAATGCACAGCTCCATCGTGGCCGGGAAAACCTCTTTCAGCTGCTGGGAAATCAGCTGCCCGTTAATGCTGGACACGCCGAAATCCCAGTGCAGCAGCCCGTTAAACCAGAACAGCCAGGCATCCCACAGCGACGACCCCTGGAGCGGGGCGTGGGGCGTGAAATAGCTCAGGCTGAAGCCGACAAAGTTCAGGAAAAAGAGCGTCACCAGCAGCAAAAGGAGCCGACGTAAGGTAAAAATAATCATGGTTTTTTCACCTCTTGTTCTTTTTCACGCGACACGCCGGCAAACGAGGCGTTGCCGAACGGACTCAGCACCAGACCTTTAATATCATAACGATAGGCCTGAAGGCGCAGGGAAGAGGCCAGCGGCAGCACCGGCAGCTCCTGGGCAAGGAGCTTCTGCGCTTCATCATAGGCGTCGATGCGTGAGGCCAGCTGCTGGGAAGCCAGCGCTTTTTGCAGCACGGCGTCAAACTCCCGGTTACACCAGTGGGCGTAGTTGGTCTGCGAGTTTATCGCCGCACAGCTCAGCAGCGGCCGGAAGAAACTGTCCGGATCGTTACTGTCGGTCGCCCAGCCGGTCAGGGTTAAATCATGATTCATGTCCATCAGGCGCGCCTCCTGGAAACGGCCCTCAACCGGTACGATGATCACTTTGACGCCCACCTGCGCCATATCTGCCTGCAGCAGTTCGGCGGTCTTGAGCGGACTCGGGTTCCACGCCTGGGAGCTGGTGGGCACCCAAAGCTGCAGCGTGAGGTTTTCCGCCCCCAGCGCCTTCAGCTGTTCACGTGCTTTGGCCGGATTGTATTCCGTAATTTTAGCTTCACCATCATAGGCCCACGAGGCGCGCGGTAAAATTGAGGCGGCGGTTTCTGCCGTGCCGTAGTAGATCGACTGCATTAAACGCTGGTTGTTAATCGCCAGCGCCAGAGCGTGACGTACGGCAGGGTTATTCAACGGCGGCTTATCGGTGTTAAAGGCCAGATAAGCGATATTCATGCCGGGACGTAACGTCAGGCGCAGGCGCGGATCGTCACGCAAAATGGTGAGCTGGCTGGCCGCGGGCCAGGCGAGTACGTCGCACTCCCCGGTGAGCAGTTTTGACAGACGTCCTGTCCCGCCTGAACCGAGATCGACCACCACCTGCGGCATCAGCGGGGTGCCGCGCCAGAAATGCTCATGGCGCTGCAGGCGAATATACTGCCCGGCGCGGTATTCGGCCAGCTGGAACGGACCGGTGCCGACTGGCTGACGATCGAGCAACTCCTGACGATCTTTTTTCGTCAGGTTCGCCGCATATTCAGCGGACATGACCGACGCATAGTGGGTCGCCAGGTGCCAGAGGAAGGAGGCATCCGGGCGCGTCAGCGTAAATTCGACCGTCCGGTTATCCAGCTTACGCACGCTTTTGACGGTGTCGGCAAACTGCAGGCTGTCAAAATAGGGGAAGTTACCGCCGTTAACGTTGTGCCACGGATGGTTACGGTTAAAAATGCGCTGGAAGGTAAAGACCACGTCATCCGCGTTCAGCTTGCGCGTGGGGGTAAACCACGGTGTGCGCTGAAATGCGACGTCATCGCGCAGATGAAAACGGTAGGTTGCGCCGTTGTCCAGCACTTCCCAGCTTTCCGCAAGCTCAGGCACAAGACGGTAGGTGTAAGGATCAACATCAAGCAGACGGTCGTAAAGCTGCGCGGCCAGGGTATCCACGATCAGGCCGCTGCCCGCTTTTTGCGGGTTGAAGGTGTCCACCTGGCCGCTTACGCAATAGACGAAGCCGCTGTCACGAATGTCAGGCTGCGGCGTTAGCCCGGGCGCGGCAAAGGCCAGGCTGCTAAACAGACCGAGTGCAAAAAAGGACGATAAAACCAGACGCATAATTTTTAAGGTTTTTAGGTTTGATCTGCAAAGTGTATCGCACTTACGCATGCTTCGTAAAAATGTCTGCAGGTAAGTGCTGATATTGTCAGCGCATTTGATGCTTTTTGAGCAATGCCCTTAACTGATGGTAGGTCAGACCCAGCAGTTCAGCCGCCCGTTTCTGGTTATATTTCGCCGTCTTCAGGCTTTGCTCCAGCAGCTGTTTCTCCTGGTCGTTCTGGAACTGGCGTAAATCAAGGGGGAGAGTAGGGACATCGTCTGAAGACGTTGGTGCGGATAGCGGCGGCGCGCTGCGCTGAAAAGGATCGATAATAATATTGTCCAGCTCCGTCTCGCTGCTGCCGTGACGATAGACGGAGCGCTCCACGACGTTTTTCAGTTCGCGGATATTTCCCGGCCAGTGGTAAGCCAGCAGTGTTTCTTGTGCATAATCGCTGAAGCCGGGGAACAGCGGCAGTCCGAGCTCGCGGCACATCTGAATCGCAAACTGGTCTGCCAGCAGCATGATGTCGCTTCTGCGCTCGCGCAGCGGAGGAAGTTGAACGACGTCAAAGGCCAGGCGGTCAAGCAGGTCGGCACGGAATTTCTCCTCCGCCACCATCTCCGGCAGGTTGGCGTTCGTGGCGCACACCAGGCGTACGTTAACCTGCAGCGGCTGGCTGCCGCCGACGCGCTCCAGCTCGCCGTACTCAATCACGCGCAGCAGTTTTTCCTGCACCAGCATGGGCGCGGTGGCCAGCTCATCCAGAAAAAGCGTACCGCCGTCGGCGCGCTCAAAGCGTCCGGGATGGCGTTTCTGGGCACCGGTAAACGCCCCTGCTTCATGGCCGAAGAGCTCGGTGTCGAGCAGGTTTTCATTCAGCGCCGCGCAGTTAAGGGAAATAAAGGGACCATCCCAGCGCCCGGATAAATAGTGCAGACGGTTGGCTATCAGCTCTTTCCCCGTTCCACGTTCACCGACGATCAGCACCGGTTTGTTGAGCGGCGCCAGGCGAGAGACCTGTTCCAGCACTTCGAGAAAGCTGTTTGCTTCGCCGAGTAAATTGTCTTTGTATCCGGGCATGATGAAATTAACCACTCCTTAGCGATATTCACCAGTGAAGAATAGTCCGTTGCTGCATAAAAATCAATCAGTGTTAGTAAAATCAATAAGATAAAAAGTTGGCATGATGTTTGTATTATCTGCACAGCAGGGCATAGCCCGATAACAGAACTATGAGGATTTGATTATGGGTATTTTTTCTCGTTTTGCCGACATCGTGAACGCCAACATCAACTCGCTGCTTGAGAAAGCAGAAGATCCGCAGAAGCTGGTACGCCTGATGATTCAGGAGATGGAAGACACGCTGGTTGAAGTGCGTTCTACCTCCGCCCGCGCGCTGGCGGAGAAAAAACAGCTTACGCGTCGCATTGAACAAGCTACCGCTCAGCTGAACGAATGGCAGGAAAAAGCGGAACTTGCGCTGCGCAAAGATAAAGAAGATCTGGCCCGTGCGGCGCTGATCGAAAAACAGAAGCTGGCCGATATGGTCGCGACGCTCGAGCATGAAGTGACGCTGGTGGACGACACGCTCACCCGTATGAAGAAAGAGATTGGTGAGCTTGAAAACAAACTGAGCGAAACCCGCGCGCGTCAGCAGGCGCTGACCCTGCGTCACCAGGCGGCAAGCTCCTCCCGCGACGTGCGTCGTCAGCTGGACAGCGGTAAGCTCGATGAAGCGATGGCGCGTTTTGAATCGTTTGAACGTCGTATCGACCACATGGAAGCGGAAGCCGAAAGCCACGGCATCGGCAAGCAGAAGTCGCTGGATCAACAGTTCGCCGATCTGAAGGCTGATGATGAAATCAGCGAGCAGCTGGCTGCACTGAAAGCCAAAATGAAGCAAGACAACCAATAATAATTCCTGCGGCACCTGAGCGTGCCGCATCATAAGACAAGGAGTACACATGAGCGCGCTTTTTCTGGCCATTCCCCTGACAATTTTCGTGCTGTTCGTTTTGCCAATTTGGCTATGGCTGCACTACAGCAACCGTTCTTCTCGGGGCGAACTCTCCCAGAGTGAACAACAGCGTCTGGTGCAGCTCTCCGACGAAGCGAACAAAATGCGCGAACGCATTCAGGCGCTGGAAGCCATCCTGGATGCTGAGCATCCAAACTGGAGGGACCGTTAATGTCTGGACTGAATCTGAACAAAAAGCTGTGGCGAATTCCACAGCAGGGCATGGTGCGCGGCGTTTGCGCCGGGCTGGCTCACTATCTTGATGTCCCGGTTAAACTTGTCCGCGTGGTCGCGGTGCTATCGATCTTCTTCGGCCTGGCGTTTATTACCCTGGTGGCATACATCGTCCTGTCGTTTGTTCTTGACCCGATGCCGGAAGGAGAGCTGGCTGCGGAGGGAGCCCCGACCAGCAGCGATCTTCTCAATGCCGTTGATGAGCAACTCGCCGCCGGTGAGAAGCGGCTACGGGAAATGGAACGCTATGTCACGTCGGATACCTTTACGCTGAGAAGTCGCTTTCGTCAGCTTTAAGAGAGAGATGAGATGAAACAACACTGGCAACAGGCCGGTCAGAAGGTAAAACCCGGCCTGAAAATCGCAGGTAAACTGGTCCTGCTGACCGCGTTACGGTTCGGCCCGGCAGGTGTCGCGGGCTGGGCAATAAAATCCGTTGCCCGCAAGCCGGTAAGAATGGTGCTGGCCGTGGCGCTCGAACCGCTGTTGCAAAAGGTGGCAAAACGGCTTTCTCGCCGCTACTTATCCCAATAATTCCCACAGGCGTTAGCCCTTACCCTGACAGGGGAGGGACTGGCGACGGTTAACCGCGTTTCCTCTTTTCCCCGTTCTTTCTTTGCGGCAGCTCACAATATTGCGCTGAGCTGCTTTGCAATCACCTTTTTCTCCTCCCTGGTCCGTTGACAGATATTTTTCATGGGAGTAGATTGCCACTCCGTGGGACCGCTACCATGGAAAATGAAATGGATACAAAAATTAAAGAGATCATTAATTTTGTTTACGGGGAAACGTTTTCTGAAGCCCATCTTAATGTGCTGCTGGAAAATATTGAAAAGGCCGCTTCTGTTATTACGGAAAAACGTAAAACGGGTTGGGATGAAAAAGACGTTGTCCTGATCACCTATGCCGATCAGTTTTCAGCGAAAGGGGAGAAGGCGCTGCCTGTTTTTACACGTTTTTATAAAAGGTGGCTTTCTCATTCTTTTTCTCATGTCCATCTCTTGCCTTTTTATCCATGGTCTTCGGACGACGGGTTTTCTGTTATTGATTATCATGAGGTTGCACCGGAAACCGGAACGTGGCGAGACGTTGCCGAATTAAAACAGTCAGCCAGTTTAATGTTCGATTTCGTATGCAACCATATATCGGCCAAAAGTAAATGGTTCGCTAATTACCTGAAGCAAATTCCTGGGTATAGCGATTTCTTTATTTCTGTCGATCCTGAAACAGATTTATCCGCGGTGACGCGTCCGCGTGCTTTACCGCTTCTTACGCCTTTCACGCTGCATGACGGCAGCGTGCGACACCTGTGGACCACCTTCAGCGAGGACCAGGTTGATCTCAATTTCGCCTCTCCGCATGTGCTGATTGCGATGGTCGACGTGCTGCTGCATTATCTTATTGAAGGGGCGCGATATATTCGTCTGGATGCTGTAGGCTTCATGTGGAAACTACCCGGAACAAACTGCATCCACCTTGAGCAAACCCATCAGCTCATCCAGCTTTTCCGCGCCATTACCGAGGCTGTCGCCCCGGGAACGGTGATTATCACCGAGACGAACGTTCCGCATAAAGATAACGTTGCTTACTTTGGTAACGGTGAAAATGAAGCGCAGATGGTTTATCAGTTCTCTTTGCCCCCGCTGGTGCTGCATGCGGTGCATTGTCAGAACGTCCGGACGCTGAGCCAGTGGGCGGCGTCGCTGACGTTGCCTTCCACCAAAACCACCTGGTTTAACTTCCTGGCCTCGCATGACGGGATTGGTCTGAATCCGTTACGCGGAATTTTACCCGAGTCGGAAATCCTCTCGCTTGTGGAAAAACTTCAGGCTGAAGGGGCGTTGGTTAACTGGAAAAATAACCCGGATGGAACACGCAGTCCTTATGAAATTAATGTGACCTATCTGGATGCATTAAGTACGCGTAACAGTCCTGACAGCCAACGGATTGCCCGTTTTATTCTGGCGCATGCCGTCCTTTTAAGCTTCCCCGGCGTGCCTGCGGTTTATATCCAGAGCATTCTCGGTTCCCGTAATGATTATGCAGGTGTTGAGCGCCTGGGATATAACCGTGCGATTAATCGTGAGAAATATATCGCAGGACAAATTGATGGCGAGCTTGAAGATAAAAATAGCCTGCGCTCTCAGGTCTATTGCTCGTTAAGCCAGTTAATCGCGCTGCGTCGGGCGGAGAAAGCATTCCACCCTGACAGTGAGGCTTATTTTAGCGCGTCAGGTGAACATGTTTTAAAAATCGTTCGCGTGGCGGGTTGTGGTGAGAAAGTAACGGCGCTGTTTAATTTCAGTGACGGCATTCAAACGGTGGAATCCGATATTCAATCCGGAAAGGACTTGATCACCGGAAACGATATTACAGACAAAAAGCTGACCCTACTTCCATGGCAGGTGTTGTGGATTAAAGAAAACTAAAAAGGACCTTAAAAATGAAAATGCCAAGAATTGTGCTGATTTCAGCACTGGTTTCGTGCGCCTTGTTATCAGGCTGCAAGGACGACAAAAAGTCTGCTGTCACTATTGAGTTTATGCACTCGTCAGTCGAGCAGGAGCGTCAGGCGGTTATCACTAAGCTGATCGAAAAGTTCGAGAAAGAGAACCCCGGCATCACGGTGAAACAGGTGCCGGTCGAAGAGGATGCCAACAACACCAAGGTCATTACGCTCGCCAGAACGGGCGCGCTGCCAGAGGTGATTGAAGTCAGCCATGACTACGCGAAAGTCATGGACAAGGAACAGCTCCTGGATCGCAAAGCTATCGGCGAAGCCATTAAAGCGGTAGGCGAGGACACCTTCTATGACGGCATTTTGCGTGTTGTTCGTACGGAAGACGGTTCTGCCTGGACGGGGGTGCCTGTCAGCGCCTGGCTATCCGGCGTCTGGTATCACAAAGATGCGCTTGCTGCGGCGGGTATCCAGGAGCCGCATAACTGGGAACAGCTGCTGAAAGCCAGCCAGAGGCTCAACGACCCGGCCAAAAAACATTACGGCATTGCGCTGCCCACCGCCGAAAGCGTGATGACAGAGCAGGCATTCTCCCAGTTTGCGCTTTCCGGCGGCGCGAACGTTTTTGATGCCAAAGGGAATGTCGACATCGATACCCCTGAAATGGCAAAAGCCCTGGCGTTTTATAAAGATCTGGCCGCGACCACCATGCCGGGTTCAAACGACGTCATGGAGATCAAAGATGCCTTCATGAACGGTTCTGCGCCGATGGCGGTGTACTCCACCTACATCCTTCCGGCGGTATTCCAGGACGGAAAACCTGCCAATCTGGGCTTCGTCGTCCCAACAGAAACCTCTTCTGCTGTTTACGGCATGGTCACGTCGCTGACGATTACCACCGGTCAAACTGAAGATGAGACTCAGGCGGCTGAGAAATTTGTGACCTGGATGGAGCAGGCTCAAAACGCAACCGACTGGGTCATGATGTCGCCCGGCGCGGCACTGCCGGTGAACAAGCTGGTGGTGGGCACCGATACCTGGAAAAACAACGATGTGATTAAAGCGTTTGGACAACTGCCTTACGAACTGATTGCGCAGTTCCCGAATGTGCAGGTGTTTGGCGCGGTGGGGGACAAAAACTTCACACGCATGGGCGATGTTACCGGGTCCGGCATCATCAGTTCCATGGTGCATAACGTCACGGTGGGGAAAAAAGATCTCAGCAACACGCTTAGTAACAGCCAGAAGCGTCTGACCGATCTGATTTCACAACGATAGGAGCGCTCTGCGGAAGGAAATTATGAAGACGTTGTTTTCTGGTCGTTCAGATATGCCTTTCGCCATGCTGCTGTTGGCCCCCAGCCTGATTTTGCTGGGGGGCCTGGTGGCCTGGCCAATGATTTCCAATATTGAAATCAGTTTCTTACGTCTGCCGCTTAACCCGCGCATTAGCGCTGTGTTTGTCGGGCTGGATAATTACATTCGCATTCTCAGTGATGCAGCATTCTGGCACTCGCTGTGGATGACGTTCTGGTACACCGCGCTGGTGGTGATCGGCAGCACGGGGTTGGGTCTGGCGGTTGCGATCTTCTTTAACCGTGAATTCCGTCTGCGGAAAACGGCACGTTCACTGGTGATTTTGTCCTACGTCACCCCGTCCATTTCGCTGGTGTTTGCATGGAAATACATGTTCAACAACGGCTACGGCATTGTGAACTATCTGGGCGTTGACCTGCTGCATCTGTATGACCAGGCCCCCCTGTGGTTCGACAATCCTGGCAGCAGCTTTGTGCTGGTGGTGTTGTTCGCCATCTGGCGCTACTTCCCGTACGCGTTCATTTCGTTCCTCGCGATTTTGCAGACCATTGATAAGTCGCTGTATGAAGCGGCGGAAATGGACGGCGCGAATGCCTGGCAGCGTTTTCGAATCGTTACGCTGCCCGCGATTATGCCGGTGCTGGCAACGGTAGTGACGCTCCGCACTATCTGGATGTTCTACATGTTTGCGGATGTCTATCTGTTGACGACTAAGGTCGATATTTTGGGCGTCTACCTCTACAAAACGGCATTCGCTTTCAACGATTTGGGTAAGGCTGCGGCGATCTCCGTCGTGCTGTTTGTGATCATCTTCGCGGTGATTCTGCTGACCAGAAAAAGGGTAAACCTCAATGGCAACAAATAAACGCGTACTGAGCCGTATTGGTTTTTATCTCGGTCTGGCGGTATTCCTGGTCATCACGCTGTTCCCGTTCTTCGTGATGCTGATGACGTCATTCAAGAGCGCGAAAGAGGCGATATCGCTTAACCCGACCATTTTGCCTCAGGCGTGGACGCTGCAGCATTACGTCGACATCTTTAATCCGCTGATTTTCCCGTTCGTGGACTATTTCAAAAACAGCATGGTGGTGTCGCTGACCTCCTCGGTGATTGCCGTGTTTCTCGGCACGCTGGGGGCTTACGCCTTGTCCAAACTGCGTTTTAAGGGCCGCACGACGATCAACGCGAGTTTTTACACCGTCTACATGTTCTCCGGAATATTGCTGGTGGTGCCGCTGTTCAAAATCATCACTGCCCTTGGGATCTACGACACCGAGCTGGCGCTGATTATCACCATGGTGACCCAAACGTTACCGACAGCGGTGTTCATGCTGCGCAGCTATTTCG
This sequence comes from Enterobacter sp. CGMCC 5087, assembly GCF_003144775.1. Classification (NCBI taxonomy): domain Bacteria; kingdom Pseudomonadati; phylum Pseudomonadota; class Gammaproteobacteria; order Enterobacterales; family Enterobacteriaceae; genus Enterobacter; species Enterobacter sp. CGMCC 5087. The sequence continues at coordinate 51,837 of NZ_QFXN01000014.1, forward strand.
ACACCATCCCGGACGAAATCGAAGAAGCCGCGATGATGGACGGCCTTAACCGCCTGCAAATCATCTTCCGCATCACCGTGCCGCTGGCGATTTCCGGGCTCGTATCGGTGTTTGTCTACTGCTTCATGGTGGCGTGGAACGACTATCTGTTTGCGTCCATTTTCCTGTCCAGCGCCAGCAATTTCACCTTGCCGGTCGGGCTGAACACGCTCTTTAGCACGCCAGATTATATCTGGGGTCGCATGATGGCGGCATCGCTGGTGACGGCGCTTCCGGTGGTCATCATGTACGCCCTGTCTGAACGTTTTATTAAAAGTGGTTTGACCGCCGGTGGCGTGAAGGGCTGAGGCGGCCAATTTTAACAAGGAGTCAGTCATGAAAAAATTAGTAGCGACAGCGCCACGCGTGGCGGCGCTGGTGGAATATGAAGATCGTGCTGTGGGAGCACATGAAGTGAAAATTCGTGCACGCTTTGGCGCGCCGAAGCACGGCACTGAAGTCGTGGATTTCCGCGCCGCCAGCCCGTTTATTGATGAAGAGTTCAACGCGGAGTGGCAGATGTTCACGCCGCGTGAAGAAGGGGCGGCCCGCGGGATCGAATTCGGTAAGTTCCAGCTGGGCAATATGATTGTTGGCGAGATTATCGAATGCGGTGATGACGTCACTGAATATCAGATCGGCGACAGCGTCTGCTGCTACGGCCCGCTGCAGGAAACGGTGATCGTTAACGCGGTGAACAACTACAAGCTGCGCAAAATGCCGCAGGGTGCGTCGTGGAAGAACGCCGTCTGCTACGATCCGGCGCAGTTCGCCATGAGCGGCGTGCGTGATGCCAACGTCCGCGTGGGCGACTTTGTGGTCGTGGTCGGTTTGGGAGCAATCGGGCAGATTGCGATTCAGCTGGCTAAAAAAGCCGGTGCGTCAGTGGTTATCGGCGTTGATCCAATCGTACACCGCTGCGAGATCGCCCGTCGTCACGGCGCGGACCACTGCCTGAACCCAATCGGCACCGATGTCGGCCTGGAAATCAAAAAGCTGACCGGGAAGCAGGGCGCGGACGCGATCATCGAAACCAGCGGCTTTGCAGATGCGCTGCAGTCCGCGCTGCGCGGACTTGCCTACGGCGGCACCATCTCCTATGTAGCTTTCGCAAAACCGTTCGCGGAGGGCTTTAACCTCGGCCGCGAAGCGCATTTCAATAACGCGAAGATTGTCTTCTCCCGCGCCTGCAGCGAACCCAACCCGGACTACCCGCGCTGGAGCCGTAAGCGTATCGAAGAGACCTGCTGGGAACTGCTGATGAACGGTTATCTCAATTGTGAAGATCTGATCGACCCGGTCGTGACCTTCGCCACCAGCGCTGAAAGCTACATGAAATATGTGGACCAGCATCCGGAACTGAGCATCAAAATGGGCGTCACTTTTTAAGCTAAGGAGAGCAAATCATGAAAATCGCAACACAGAACCAGGCTTTTTTCCCGGTCAATATCATGGAGAAATTCGAGTACATCAAAGCGATGGGGTTTGATGGCTACGAAATTGACGGCAAGCTGCTGGTGGAAAACCTCGCCGAGGTGAAAGCGGCCATCAAAGCCACTGGTCTGCCAGTGACGACGGCCTGCGGTGGATACGATGGCTGGATCGGCGACTTCATCGAAGAGCGCCGTCTGAACGGGTTACAGCAGATCGAACGCATTCTGGAAGCGCTGGCGGAAGTTGGCGGAAAGGGCATTATCGTGCCTGCTGCCTGGGGGATGTTTACCTTCCGTCTACCGCCAATGACCTCTCCACGCAGCCTGGACGGTGACCGCAAAGCCGTAAGCGCCTCCCTGCGCTGGCTGGATGAGGTGGCGGCGCGCATCGGAACAACCGTCTACCTGGAGCCGCTGAACCGCTATCAGGATCACATGATCAACACCCTGGCTGACGCGCGTCGCTATATCGAAGAGAACGGTCTGAAGCACGTGCAGATCATCGGCGATTTCTATCATATGAACATCGAAGAAGACTCGCTGACGGATGCGCTGCATCGGAACCGCGATCTGCTTGGCCATGTGCACATCGCCGATAATCACCGCTACCAGCCGGGCAGCGGCAGCCTCGATTTTGCCAGCCTGTTCGATCAGCTGCGTGCGGATAACTACCAGGGTTACGTGGTATATGAGTGCCGTGTTCGCGCCGATGATCCGGCTCAGGCATACCGGGATTCGCTCACTTATCTGCGTAAATGCTAAGGATGACGAGCGTGATGAGTGCTTCTACACCTTCGCCTCTGCGCGTCGCCATCATTGGCGCCGGGCAGGTCGCGGATAAAGTGCACGCCTCGTATTACGCCACGCGCAGTGATGTTCAGATGGTGGCTGTTATGGACAGCCACCCTGAACAGGCTCGGGCGTTTGCGGAACGTCATGGTATTTCCTCGGTATGGCAGGATGCGCGAGACATGCTCGAGGCGGTTAAGCCGGATGCGGTGAGCGTCTGTTCGCCTAACCGGTTTCATTTCGAGCACGTCATGGCTGCGCTGGAAGCAGGCTGCCATGTGATGTGTGAAAAACCGCCTGCTATGACGCCGCAGGAGGCCGATCGGATGCGCCTGGCTGCGCGCAAGGCGGGAAAAGTGCTGGCGTATGATTTTCACCATCGTTTTGCCCTGGATACTCAGCTGCTGCGCGATGCGGTAATGAACGGAACGCTCGGAGAAATTTACTTCACGATAGCGCAGGCGCTGCGTCGCTGCGGTGTGCCAGGGTGGGGCGTTTTTACCAATAAATCGCTACAGGGCGGTGGTCCGCTGATTGATATCGGCATCCATATGCTTGATGCAGCAATGTATGTTCTGGGGTTCCCGGCGGTAAAACGGGTGACCGCGCATAGCTATCAGAGGCTGGGCAACCGTAAAAGCAGCGGTCAGTTTGGCGCGTGGGATCCCACGCAGTTTACCGTGGAAGATGCTCTGTTTGGCACGATTGAATTTTGCAACGGCGGCATTCTGCGTCTGGACACGTCGTTTGCGCTTAATATCCGCGAGCAATCGATCATGAACGTCGCATTCTGTGGTGAAAAGGCGGGTGCCACGCTGTTCCCGGCGCACATCTACAACGACGAAGCTGGTGTTTTACAAACTCTTACCCAGCGCGAAGAGGCTGACGACCAACGCCACCTGCGCAGTATGGATGCCTTCGTGCGGCATGTGCAGGGAGAACCCGTCATGATCGCTGATGCGGAGCAGGGGCTGGTTATACAGCAGCTCGTCGCCGCGCTGTATGAATCTGCAGAAACAGGGGAAAGCGTGACGTTATGCTAAACGTGTCTGTATTAACCGACCCGGGCTTTTGTCCACACAGCCTGAATAAATACGCCTCCATCATGGCCTGCGGTAATGGCTACATGGGTATCCGCGCTGCGCACGAAGAAGATTACACCCAGCAAACCAGAGGCATGTATCTTGCGGGTCTCTATCATCGTGCTGGTCGCAACGAGACCACTGAGCTGGTCAATCTGCCGGATATCATCGGTATTGATGTTGAGCTGGATGGCGTCAATTTCACGCTCCTGTCAGGCGAAGTCCTCGAGTGGCAGCGCGAGCTGGCGTTTGCCAATGGCGAACTTCGTCGCAGCGTCGTCTGGCGCTTGCCTGACGGGAAACGCTATCGTCTGGAGAGCCGTCGTTTTGTGTCGCTGGACCAGTTGCCCTTAGTGGCTATGCAGCTTTCCATCACGCCGCTCGATGCCGTCGCGCACGCCGTGCTGCAAACCGGCATTGACGCAACGCAAACGAACAGCGGCAGACAGCATCTGGATGAAGTGTCGGTCAGAGTGTTCGATCAGGAATACATGCAGGGCGTGTATGAAACGCAGGACCGCGCGTCTGAGATTGTTGTTTCAGCGTATTGTCAACTCTCAGCGAAGAGCGACAGCTGTTTCACCGCCAAAAATCGTCGTCTCAGCGCTCATCATTCGCTGACGATTGCGAAGGGTGACACTGTCACGCTTGAAAAAATCGTCTGGGTGGCACATCGCAGTGATAAGGCACTGTCGCAGGCGTCTTTCGCCCGCAACGCGCTGGCCGATCTCAAAGTCTGTGCGGCAAGAGGCTACGACGCCTTGCTTGAGAGTTCGGCGTGTGCCTGGCAAGAGGTCTGGCGCGACGCTCGGGTGGAGGTGGACTCTACGGAACATCAGGATCAGATGGCGCTGGATTACGCTGTCTGGCATTTGACGGCCATGACGCCAGCCCATGATGAGCGAAGCAGTATCGCCGCCAAAGGGCTGACGGGCGAGGGGTATAAAGGCCACGTCTTCTGGGATACCGAAATTTTCCTGCTGCCTTTCCATCTCTTCACGCGTCCCCAGACCGCCCGTAGCCTGCTGCGCTATCGTTGGCTCAACCTGGCCGGTGCGCGGGAAAAAGCCCGTCGCAACGGCTGGCCCGGCGCGTTGTTCCCATGGGAAAGCGCCGGCAGCGGGCTGGAAGAGACGCCGGAGTTCGCGGCTATCAACATCCGAACCGGCACACGTCAGAAGGTGGCCTCCGCGCTGGCGGAACATCACATCGTGGCGGACATCGCCTGGGCCGTCGTCGCTTACTGGCAGGCGACGCACGATGAGACCTTTATGCGGAATGAAGGTCTGACGCTCTTGATGGAAACCGCTGCGTTCTGGATGGGCCGCGCGACGGAAATTAATGGTCGTCTCGAAATCCATGACGTTATCGGACCTGACGAATACACCGAGCATGTGAACAACAACGCTTATACCAACTATCTGGCCTGGCACAACGTCGCCTGCGCTCGTCAGTTTATGACGATGTTTGGGCGCGAGGATGAAGGTTTTACGCAGAAAGCGACACGGTTCCTGACGCGCTTATGGCTGCCGGAGGCCAATTCAGACGGTGTGATCCCGCAGGATGATACCTTTATGGCAAAACCTGCCATCGATCTGAGCCGCTACAAAGCCAAAGCGGGTAAGCAGACCATTCTGCTCGATTATTCACGCGCGGAAGTCAACGAGATGCAGATCCTTAAGCAGGCCGATGTGGTGATGCTTACCTACCTGTTGCCGGAGCGGTTTACCCCGCAGCAGTGCGCCGCCAATCTGGCGTTCTACGAGCCCCGCACGATCCATGATTCTTCGCTGAGCAAGGCCATTCACGGCATTGTGACTGCCCGCTGTGGTGACGTCGAGGGTGCCTACGCCTTCTGGCGCGATGGCGTCGCCATTGATCTTGGGGACGACCCACACAGCTGCGATGACGGAATTCACGCTGCTGCGACCGGCGCTATCTGGTCCGGCGTCATTCAGGGCTTTGCCGGTGTGCAGATTGTAGAAGGGGAGCTGCATCTTGCGCCGAAACTGCCAGCTCACTGGCAAAAACTCACATTCCCTCTGCGCTGGCGGAACGCGACGCTGCACTTCACCTATGAAAATGAGGTGTTAACCATAGAAGCTTCGGCACCTGCCACGCTGACGCTGTGGGGCAAAACGCTACATGTATCGGGGCGGAAAATTTGCGCTTATAAGGATTTTCTTGCATCTGAAAATGGGACCGCTACCACGGAGGGGCGCCATGACGCTTAAGGCTGTTGTATTCGATCTGGACGGTGTGATCACCGATACCGCGCACCTCCATTTTCTGGCCTGGCGTGCAGTGGCTGACGAAATCGGCATCACCTTCGACGAAGCGTTTAACGAACAGCTGAAGGGGATTAGCCGCATGGATTCCCTTCAGCGCATCCTGAAGCATGGCGGGAAAGAGGGGACGTTTAGCGATGAGCAGTGCCTCGCGCTGGCGACGAAGAAAAACGCGCTCTATGTCCAGTCTCTGGCGTCGCTGACGGAGGGTTCACTGCTTCCCGGTATTCGCGACGTGCTGGCGGATATCCGTGCGGCGAAGGTCAAAGTTGGGCTCGCCTCCGTTTCCCTGAATGCCCCGGGGATCCTGCACGCGCTTGGCATTCATCAGGCCTTCGATTTTTGCGCCGATGCTTCCCGTATTCGCCGCTCAAAACCAGACCCGGAGATCTTCCTCGCCGCCTGTTTAGGCCTGAATGTGCGTCCTGACGCGGCTATAGGTATCGAAGATGCACCTGCAGGCGTTGAGGCGATCAACGCGGCGGGAATGCTATCGGTTGGGATTGGATCTGGCCTGAACCATGCGGGATTACAACTTCATTCAACGCGGGAACTGACCTGGAAATGCCTGACCGAGTTTTGGGCATCCCGGACGTATTGCTAAGGAATTAACAATGGCTCAACTGTCCCTGAAACACATTCAGAAAATCTATGATAACCAGGTCCACGTGGTTAAGGATTTCAATCTCGAAATCGAAGACAAGGAGTTCATCGTCTTCGTTGGGCCTTCGGGCTGCGGTAAATCCACGACGCTGCGAATGATTGCCGGTCTGGAGGAGATCAGCGCGGGTGAACTAATTATTGACGGGGTGTGCATGAATGACGTGCCCGCCAAGTCTCGGGATATTGCGATGGTCTTCCAGAACTATGCGCTTTATCCGCATATGACGGTCTACGACAACATGGCGTTTGGCCTGAAGATGCAAAAAATTGCGCCTGCGGTTATCGAAGAACGCGTTAACTGGGCGGCACAGATCCTCGGTTTACGCGAGTATCTCAAGCGCAAACCCGGCGCGCTGTCCGGCGGCCAGCGTCAGCGCGTGGCGTTGGGCAGGGCGATCGTGCGCGAAGCGGGCGTGTTCCTGATGGATGAACCGCTTTCCAACCTCGATGCCAAGCTTCGCGTGCAGATGCGGGCTGAAATCAGCAAGCTGCACCAGAAGCTCAACACCACCATGATTTACGTGACCCACGATCAGACGGAAGCCATGACCATGGCGACCCGCATCGTGATCTTAAAAGACGGCATTATTCAGCAGGTCGGTGCACCGAAGCAGGTGTACAACGAACCGGCAAACATGTTTGTTGCAGGATTTATTGGATCGCCAGCCATGAACTTTATTCGCGGCGCTATCGACGATCGCTATTTTGTTACGGAAACGCTGCGTCTGGCGATCCCGGAGGACAAGCTCGCTTCACTGAATGCCGCAGGGTATCAGCGCAAAGCCGTGGTCTTTGGGATCCGCCCGGAAGATATTCTCACGCTGCAGAGCCGAGGTGAGAATATCGCGGCGAAAGTCAGCGTAGCCGAACTGACCGGCGCGGAGTTCATGCTTTACGCCACCGTTGGCGGCCATGAGCTGGTTGTGCGCGCTGGCGCGGCGAATGATTATGCCTCTGGGGATAATATCGACATCCAGTTCGATATGAACAAGTGCCATTTCTTCGACGCTGAAACCGAAGCGGCTATTAGATAAGAAAGGTGTTCGCCGGAAATGCAAATTTCCGGTTTTTTTGTTTGTTACTTATAAAGGGAAAATTAAATGGGTACTCTACTAAGAAGTGCTGCGCTCGTGCTGTGCGCAGGGGTTAGCTGTGCACAAGCATCAGAAACAGCGAAACAGTGGGAGTTTAATATCGGCGCGATGTATGAAATCGAAAACGTTGAGGGGCAGGGCGACGATAAAGATGGATTATATGAACCTTCCGTATGGTTTAATGCAACCTGGGATGCGTGGACTATTTCGCTGGCGATGTATCAGGAGGGGCCGGTTGATTACAGCAGTATGACCCGTGGAACCTATTTCGACCGTCCTGAATTTGAATTACGCTATCGCTTTATCGGAACCGATGATTTTACTTTCGGTCTGACCGGTGGTTTCCGTAATTATGGCTACCACTTTAAAGATGAACATGGTGCCAAAGACGGCAGCGCGAATATGCAGCGCTACAAAGTTCAGCCTGACTGGGATATTAAATTAACCGATGACTGGCGCTTTGGCGGCTGGTTTGCCATGTATCAGTTTGCCAACGATCTGGAGAAAACCGGTTATTCTGATAGCCGCGTTGAAACCGAAACGGGCTTTACCTGGACCATTAACGAAACTTTTGCGGCTAAAGTGAATTACTATTTAGAGCGCGGTTTCAATATGAACGGTTCGCGTAATAACGGCGAATTCTCCACCCAGGAAATTCGCGCCTACCTGCCTATTTCATTGGGCCAGACGACCTTAACGCCTTATACCCGGCTGGGGCTCGATCGCTGGTCGAACTGGGATTGGCGGGACGATCCTGAGCGTGAAGGACATGATTTCAACCGCCTGGGTATGCAGTATGCCTATGACTTCAACAACGGTTTATCCATGACGCTTGAATACGCCTATGAATGGGAAAACCATGACGAGGGTAAAAACGACCGCTTCCACTATGCGGGCGTTGGAGTAAATTACGCGTTCTGACCGAGGGCACGCCAGGGGCGCTAAGCCCCTGGTTTTAGCGCAGCGAGGCCGCCAGTAAAAAGTGGGTATCAACGAGAACTTTTTGCGGTGCGGGCTGACCCGCAATACGCCTGAAAAGAAGATCGCAGCTCTCTTCGCCCAGTTTTCGGGTCGGGATATCGAAGCCGCCAGGTGCGGGCGTTAAAATGAGAGACAGCATCGGGTCACTGTATCCGGCGATGACCACCTGCTCCGGGATCATCAGGTTCAACTCATCCGCAGCGCGATAGAGGCTAAGTAACTTCATGCTGTCGGTAGCGAATACTGCATCAGGCGGCGTGGGTGAAGACAACAATTCCAGCGCCGCCGTAAGCGCACTCTCATGGGTATAACCGCCATCCCTGATCCAGTCCGGGTTGAGGGCAATATGGTGCTTTTCCAGACTGGCTTTATAGCCCGCAAGACGATCGATCGAAACATGATAATCAAGCGGGGCATGCAGACAGGCAATTTTACGGCGTCCGTTTTTAATAAAGGTTTCGGTCAGCATGGCGCTGTCATGGAAGTTATCCGTGTCGACGGAATAAATATTCTGAAACTCACCTTCGACTTTGCCGATAACTACTACCGGTACGCCATACGCATCCAGCGTGGTGAAAAAGGATTCATTTGCTGGTGAACTCAGCATAATGATCCCTTTGATCATCTTCTGTTTTATTTTACTCACGCATTTCAGCAGATCGTCTTCGCTACTTTTTGACGTTTGTAAAATAACGTCAAATCCTTCATCTTCCGCTTTTGCCGTAATGGCATGCAGGACATCGGAGAAAAAAGGATTTCCGGCAGTGGTTTTGGTTGAACGGGTCGAAATAACCATAATGGCATCGAAGCCTGAAGAGGTCAGGGCGCGGGCCAGTTTGTTGGGCTGATAATTTAATTCGTCAATCGCCTTCAGCACTTTTTCACGCGCCTCGGGAGAAATATTCGTTTGTTTATTCAGAACGCGGGAAACGGTTGATTTCGATACGCCCGCAACCCGTGCGATATCATAGATGGTGGGTGACATACACCTTACTCACTCCGGACTGACAGCAATGCCGTTCATCTTACTGGAGAGAAAACGGCAATAGCAATAAATAAGAATTGATAATCAACGATCTGCCCCCATTTATTGTATTCTGAAGCCATGCATTTAAGGCTTCCAGGCAACGAAGGACGGCGATGAAGCGACTTAAAAACGAAATCAATTCACTGGTGAACCGTGGCGTTGACCGTCATCTGCGTCTGGCCGTGACGGGGCTGAGCCGCAGCGGTAAGACGGCGTTTATCACCGCGATGGTAAACCAGCTCCTGAACCTGCACGCCGGCGCGCGTCTGCCGCTGCTTAGCGCGGTGCGGGAAGAACGCCTGCTGGGCGTGAAGCGCGTCCCTCAGCGTGATTTTGGTATTCCACGCTTTACCTATGACGAAGGGCTGGCGCAGCTCTACGGCGATCCGCCCACGTGGCCGACGCCGACGCGAGGGGTGAGTGAAATTCGCCTCGCGCTGCGCTTTCGCTCGAATGAATCCCTGATGCGCCATTTCAAGGATACCTCCACGCTGTACCTTGAAATCGTCGATTACCCCGGTGAATGGTTGCTCGACCTGCCGATGCTGGCGCAGGATTACCTCAGTTGGTCCCGCCAGATGACGGGGTTGTTGCAGGGGCAGCGCGCCGGGTGGTCGGCCAAATGGCGACAGCTTTGCGAAGGTTTGGACCCGCTTGCACCGGCCGATGAAAATCGTCTGGCGGCCATTGCCGAAGCCTGGACGGCGTATCTGCATCAGTGCAAGCAGGAAGGATTGCACTTCATTCAGCCGGGTCGCTTTGTCCTGCCGGGTGATTTAGCAGGCGCGCCTGCGCTTCAGTTCTTCCCCTGGCCGGACGTGGACGGGGTGGGTGAGTCGAAGCTGGCGCAGGCCGACAGGCACACTAACGCCGGGATGCTGCGCGAGCGTTACAATTACTACTGTGAAAAAGTGGTCAAGGGATTCTATAAAAACCACTTTTTGCGATTTGACCGTCAGATTGTGCTGGTGGATTGTCTGCAGCCACTCAACAGCGGGTCGCAGGCCTTCAACGATATGCGCCTGGCGCTGACGCAGCTGATGCAAAGTTTTCACTACGGCCAGCGGACGCTGTTTCGCCGTCTGTTCTCACCGGTGATCGACAAACTGCTCTTTGCGGCCACAAAGGCCGATCACGTCACGGTCGATCAGCATGCCAATATGGTATCGCTGCTGCAGCAGCTGGTTCAGGACGCCTGGCAAAACGCCGCCTTCGAAGGGATCGGCATGGATTGCCTTGGGCTTGCGTCCGTGCAGGCAACGCAAAGCGGGCTGATCGATCTTAACGGCGAGAAAATACCGGCATTACGCGGGAACCGGCTCAGCGACGGTGAACCGCTTACCGTCTATCCGGGGGAAGTGCCTGCGCGGCTGCCGGGTCAGGCCTTCTGGCAGAACCAGGGCTTCCAGTTTGAAGCCTTCCGCCCTCAGGCAATGAGCGTCGATCGGCCATTACCACACATCCGTCTGGATGCGGCGCTGGAGTTTTTGATTGGAGATAAATTGCGATGACGGAACCGTTAAAACCGCGCATAGACTTTACCGGAACGCTTGAGCAGGATCCTCAGGAGGCGTTTAAAACCGCGCAGACCTTCAGCGGCACGCAGGCTGATAACTTTTCCCCGGCCCTGATCGAGGAGCCCGGCGTCGAGGAAGGTCCGGCAGAGGCGGTTGTGGAAGCCGCCCTGCGTCCAAAGCGCAGCCTGTGGCGCAGGATGGTCACCGCCGGGCTGGCGCTGTTTGGCGTAAGCGTGGTTGGTCAAGGCGTGCAGTGGACGATGAATGCCTGGCAAACTCAGGACTGGGTCGCGCTGGGCGGATGTGCCGCGGGCGCGCTGATTGTCGGGGCGGGCATCGGGTCGGTTGCCACCGAGTGGCGGCGGCTCTGGCGCCTGCGACAGCGCGCGCACGAGCGTGATGAAGCGCGGGATCTGCTCCACAGCCACGGCACCGGCAAAGGCCGCGCGTTCTGTGAAAAGCTGGCTAGCCAGGCCGGAATCGATCAGTCGCATCCGGCGCTTCAGCGCTGGTATGCCGCCATCCATGAAACCCAGAATGACCGGGAAGTGGTGACGCTCTACTCCCATATGGTTCAGCCGGTGCTGGATGCCCAGGCGCGGCGCGAGATTAGCCGCTCTGCGGCGGAATCCACCCTGATGATTGCCGTCAGCCCGCTGGCGCTGGTCGATATGGCCTTTATCGCCTGGCGTAACCTGCGCCTGATCAACCGTATCGCGAACCTTTACGGCATAGAGCTGGGTTATTACAGTCGGCTCAGATTGTTCAAACTGGTCCTGCTCAATATCGCGTTTGCCGGAGCGAGTGAGCTGGTGCGCGAAGTGGGCATGGACTGGATGTCGCAGGATCTGGCGGCGCGTCTTTCTGCTCGTGCCGCTCAGGGTATCGGCGCGGGGTTATTAACGGCGCGTTTGGGGATTAAAGCGATGGAGGTCTGCCGTCCGCTGCCGTGGATCGATGGCGATAAGCCCCGTCTGGGAGATTTCAGGCGCGAACTGATCGGTCAGCTCAAAGAGACGCTCAATAAGAAACCCGCTCCGTGAGGTTTTGTTCACTTATCGTGCTGGCTGTCAATATTTGTTGACAGCCATCTTCCCGATCACCGTGTTCTGACATATCATTTTACTGTTATTGGCTTAAAACGGTGAATTTCCCATGCGTCTTGAAGTCTTCTGTGAAGACCGTCTCGGTCTGACCCGCGAATTACTCGATCTTCTTGTTTTACGTAGCATTGATTTACGTGGCATTGAGATCGATCCTGTCGGGCGAATTTACCTCAATTTTGCCGAAATTGAATTTAACACCTTCAGCAGCCTGATGGCGGAAATCCGCCGTATCGCTGGCGTTACGGATGTACGCACCATTCCCTGGATGCCCTCTGAGCGTGAGCACCTGGCCCTGAGCGCGCTGCTGGAGGCCATGCCGGAGCCGTTCCTCTCCCTGGATTTGAAAAGCAAAGTTGAGCGCGTTAACCACGCGAGCTGCCAGCTTTTCGCGCAGAGCCAGGAGAAGCTCAGCAATCATAACGCCGCGCAGCTGATCCCCGGCTTTAACTTCCAGCGCTGGCTGGACAGCAATCCGCAGAACACGCTTAGCGAGCATGTGGTGATTAACGGGCAGAATTTCCTGATGGAGATCACGCCGGTCTATCTGAAAGGGGAAGGGAATACCCGCGTGTTGACCGGGGCGGTGATCATGCTGCGCTCGACGTTACGCATGGGCCGTCAGCTGCAGAACATTTCCAGCCAGGATGTTGGCGCCTTTAGCCAGATTATTGCCGTCAGCCCGAAAATGCGTCATGTGGTTGATCAGGCGCGCAAGCTCGCAAGCCTGACCGCACCGCTGCTGATTACCGGGGATACCGGCACCGGGAAAGACCTGCTGGCTCACGCGGTGCATCTGGCGAGCCCGCGTGCGGCTAAGCCTTATCTGGCACTTAACTGCGCCTCTATTCCGGAAGATGCCGTTGAAAGCGAGCTGTTTGGCCACGCGCCGGAAGGCAAGAAAGGGTTCTTCGAGCAGGCTAACGGCGGCTCCGTGCTGCTGGACGAAATCGGCGAAATGTCGCCGCGCATGCAGGCTAAGCTGCTGCGTTTCCTGAACGACGGAACCTTCCGCCGCGTCGGCGAGGATCACGAAGTGCATGTGGACGTGCGCGTCATTTGCGCCACCCAGAAAAACCTGGTTGAGCTGGTGCAAAAAGGGATCTTCCGCGAGGATCTCTATTACCGCCTCAACGTCCTGACGCTGAATATTCCACCGCTGCGCGATTGTCCGCAGGACATCATGCCGCTAACGGAGCTGTTCGTCGCCCGCTTTGCCGACGAGCAGGGGGTGCCGCGTCCGAAGCTGTCTGCCGATCTCGGCACGGTGCTGATGCGCTACGGCTGGCCGGGCAACATTCGCCAGCTTAAAAACGCCGTTTATCGTGCGCTGACCCAGCTTGAAGGCTATGAACTGCGTCCGCAGGATATTCTGTTGCCTGATTACGACGCGGGGACGGTATCGGTCGGCGAAGAGGCGATGGAAGGTTCGCTGGACGATATTACCAGCCGTTTTGAGCGCTCAGTGCTGACGCAGCTGTACCGCAGCTATCCCAGCACCCGCAAGCTGGCAAAACGCCTTGGCGTCTCGCACACCGCGATCGCCAATAAGCTGCGCGAGTACGGTCTGAATCATAAGAAAGGCGACGAATAACAAAAAAGCCTCTGCAAAGAGGCTTTTTACTTTACGTTTATTCCTTCGCCATCGGCGTGTTAACGATTTCTGTTTTTGTCTCTCCCTGAATCGATGCAATCCTGTTTTCGACCTCTTTCACCTGCTGCGGGCTGTGTAGCAGGGTATAGGTCAGGTCAAACTGCGCGCTGGCACCGGGCTGCAGCTGCTTAACCCGCTTCTGCTCGCGTTCAATCGTAACGGGGTAGGCGTAGCTGGTGCCTGGCTCAATGCCCGTGACGTAGCCCTGCTTCAGCGTGTCGGTGTTCTTCCACAAGGTCAGCACGGGCAGCTGGCGGGTATCAAACTGGATTGACGCGCCTTTATCTCCGGCTTTATTGACCACCGCTGCAAGCGTTTCGTGGTTATTGTCCGCGAGCGGTTTAATGTTAAAGACCATCTCATCAAAGCCTTTTGTCGGCCCGGCATAGGTTTGCCAGTCGTTAACGCCCGCTTTGGCGTAGTCATTGAATGGGCTCACGCTCGCCGCCGGCGCAAGGAAACGCGCGCCTTCTTCGAGGATCGGCGTGCCGAAGTTGCTGTGATAGATGATTTGGTAATCATGAGGGTAATCCGCATGGTTGGTCAGAACATCATGCAGGCTGAACTGGTTGCTTCCGGGAACGTAGCGCAGTTCGGTCATGGTCTGCAGATCCGCTTTTTTAAACGTGCTCTCTTTGATCAAACCGCGAACGCGGATCTCATGCGGGGCGGCATCCGCGATTTCAACCTCGACCTGCGAAACAGGGGTATTACCGGCCCTGCCGTGCAGGGTGTAAATTTGCCCGTCAGCGGTGACCGGATGTCCTGTCCACTCATAGCCACAGCGCACCATCATCTCGTTGAAACCATCCAGCCAGCCGAGACCGTTGCGGCTTTCAAGGTTGATGTAGGCCGGATTAACAACCTCTTTAACGGGCGAATTCCACCCCAGTCGGGTGCCAAAGCCTTCAACATGGAGAAGGTTCATCCCGCGGGTCGGGCTCAGGGTAATCGTCAGGCCGTCTTTGCTGCTAATTATGATGACTTTGCTGCCTTCCTGTTTACCACCATGCAAGACTTTTTGCTCAATGCTGAACGTTTGATTTTTAACTTTCAGCTCATCACTGGAAATCTTCCAGTTTCCTTTCTCTAAGCTGCTTTCAGCGCTTGTCAGCACCCAGGTTTTAGCCGCTGCATGGCCAGAAATCAGTACCGCAAGGAGCGTAAAAGCGAATTTAATCTTCATATATTATCCTTTTTGCTGAAACGATTATTTTCTTTCGTAAGCAAATCTAATGTTTAGACAAAAAGGGAAATGTGATGTGCTTCACTGGGGATGAAAATAGGGGAATTTAACGATTATTATGCGTTATTGATCACGCTCATGTTACATATTGTCTAAGTTATTGCATGATTAATGTGATTTGTGAATATTTATGCTTTAACGATTCAGCCTTGAGATAATAAAAAACCCCGCCGCGGCGAGGTTGAGATTAAGTTGTATAGAATGCTAAGTACTTATTATGCTTTCAGCACGTCCAGCGCGGCAGTGTAGTCCGGCTCGGTGGTGATTTCGTTAACCAGTTCGCTGAAGACAACGGTGTCGTTTTCATCCAGAACCAGTACGGCACGTGCTGCCAGACCTTTCAGTGGGCCTTCCGCGATGCTGACGCCGTATTTCTCGAGGAAATCTGCGCTGCGCAGGGTGGAGAGGGTAATAACGTTGCTCAGGCCTTCGGCACCGCAGAAACGGGACTGGGCAAACGGCAGGTCAGCGGAAATGCACAGCACAACGGTGTTGTCCATTTCAGTCGCCAGCTGGTTAAATTTACGCACGGACGCGGCACAAACGCCGGTATCAATGCTTGGGAAAATGTTCAGTACTTTGCGTTTACCCGCAAACTGAGCCAGTGTGACGTCAGACAGATCTTTAGCCACCAGAGTAAAAGCCTGCGCTTTGCTGCCAGCCTGCGGAATGGAACCTGCAACAGCAACCGGGTTGCCCTGGAAATGAACGAGTTGTGACATAGATATCTTCCTGTTTACATATAGTTAACGTCGGGGCTAGTGTATGCCATCAGCGGATAACACGGCAAACCAAATTTTTCGCCTTTCCGGGCCGCAAGGAGTCAGTGATGAGAAGCGTTAAGGTCTATGAAGAAGCCTGGCCATTGCATACCCCGTTTGTGATCTCCCGCGGCAGTCGAAGTGAAGCCAGCGTGGTCGTAGTCGAAATCGAAGAAGAGGGGTTTAAAGGCGTTGGGGAATGTACGCCTTACCCGCGCTACGGAGAAAGTCCTGCGTCGGTGATGGCGCATATCATGACCCTGGTGCCAGAGCTGCAAAAAGGGCTCACGCGCGAGGCGTTACAGCAGCATTTACCCGCCGGGGCAGCACGCAATGCTATCGACTGCGCGCTCTGGAGCCTTGAGGCCGCCAGGCACCAGCAATCGCTGACGTCCTTGCTGGGAGCGGCGCTGCCGGAGTCCGTCGTAACGGCGCAAACGGTCGTGATTGGTGAGCCGGAGCAGATGGCCGCCAGCGCAAAAGCGCTCTATGACGCCGGGGCCACGCTGTTAAAAGTGAAGCTCGACGATCGCCTGATCAGCGAGCGGATGGTCGCCATTCGCTCGGCGGTTCCCTCGGCCACGCTGATTGTTGATGCCAACGAGTCGTGGCATCCCGAGGGGCTTGCCGCCCGATGCCAGCTGCTGGCTGACCTGGGCGTGGCGATGCTGGAACAGCCTCTGCCAGCGAAGGATGATGCGGCGCTGAAGAATTTTATCCATCCGCTGCCCGTCTGTGCGGATGAAAGCTGTCATACCCGCGAGAATTTGAGCGCGCTTAAGGGCAGCTATGAGATGGTCAATATCAAGCTCGACAAGACCGGCGGGCTGACAGAGGCGCTGGCCCTGGCGGCGGAAGCGCAGGCGCAGGGCTTTTCCCTGATGCTGGGATGCATGCTCTGCACATCCCGGGCGATCGGCGCGGCGCTGCCGCTGGTCAATCAGGTCCGTTTCGCCGATCTGGATGGCCCGACGTGGCTGGCGGTTGACGTTTCACCGGCGCTTAATTTTACCAGCGGCGTGCTTCATCTCTGAGGCTGCCAGCGCAGAAGCTCCATCATCGCGTTTAAGTATTTTTCGCTGGCTTCGTCGGAGGAAATCGGCGGGAATTCAGCGGTGATGCAGGGCAGGCTCAAATCGGCGCACCAGCTACCGAACGATCCGGGTGTTTCATAGCCCACGCTGGTGACGAGCGGCAGGGCGAAAGCCTGCGCCAGCCACGCGCCCAGGTCGGAGTGACGCGGATCTTCAATGCAGGCCAGCGGATCGTGGAAGGAGACAACCCATGCGGGGTGGATCTTATGGATAAGCTGGCACAGCGCCTGCGTTTCCGGCTCGGAGCCGGGCTTGTCTCCCGTCAGCAGCACCACGTCCCGCTCCTCGGCGGAGCTGTTCCAGCGATAAACCGTTTCGCCGGCGCGCCAGTTTGCCGCCGGGAAATTACGGTTCAGGTCGACTCCCCTCGCATTCGCCCGTAAACCAAGCTGACAGCCGTCCGGATTGACGGCAAGAATCACGTGGTGACGTCGCAATGAAGGCGTCAGCGTCCGCAGCGCGCAGGAAAGCGTGACGATGGACGAGTTCTCATCTCCGTGCGTGCCGGCAATGATCAAACCGCTGCTGCGATCGGCATCGAGCGCCGGGAACCAGATCAGCGATGCGCCTAAAAATGAGCGGCCATATTGCTCAGCGCCCGGCGGAAAGGCTCCGCGCTCCGCTCGTGGTCGGGTGATTGCCATACGAAATCCTGATAAAGATGTCTCTACTGGCAGTGTTGTGCAAAACTCGCTGTTAATCAAATAGTTTCCGTAACGGTTGAGAATTGCCTTAAATCACTATTCAGGCGTAAGGTATTTGCATTTCTCTGTTTCGAAACAAATAATTACGCATCTGCTTGTTACCTGAATTTATTAAAGGGGATCATATGAAGCATCCTGTTTCGCGTCTCTGCGCTGCACTGTACCTGTGCGGACTCTCTACACTCTCGTACGCTGCTGATGTGCCCCAGGGCACGGTACTGGCGCAAAAACAGGAGCTGGTCAGGCATATTAAAGACGAGCCGGCTTCGCTCGACCCGGCAAAAGCGGTGGGATTACCCGAGATTCAGGTGATTCGCGATCTTTTCGAAGGGCTGGTGAATCAGAACGAGAAAGGGGAGCTGACCCCGGGCGTGGCGACGCGCTGGCAGAGCAACGATAACCGTATCTGGACGTTTACCCTGCGCGATAACGCGAAATGGTCAGACGGTATGCCCGTCACCGCGCAGGATTTTGTCTACAGCTGGCAGCGTCTGGTTGACCCGAAAACCACGTCTCCGTTTGCCTGGTTTGCGGCGCTGGCAGGCATCAACAACGCGCAGGCCATTATCGATGGCAAAGCGGCGCCTGACACCCTGGGCGTGACGGCGGTGGATGCCAGAACCTTACGCGTCCAGCTGGACAAACCGCTCCCGTGGTTTAGCAACCTGACGGCGAACTTCGCCTTCTATCCGGTGCAAAAAGCGAACGTTGAAAGCGGGAAAGAGTGGACGCGTCCGGGCGCCCTGGTGGGCAACGGTGCGTACGTCCTGAACGACCGCGTGGTGAATGAAAAACTGGTTGTCGTGCCGAATACGCACTACTGGGACAACGCGAAAACTGTCCTGCAAAAAGTGACCTTCATTCCGATTAATCAGGAATCGTCCGCCACTAAGCGCTATCTGGCGGGGGATATTGATATCACCGAATCGTTCCCGAAAAACATGTATCAGAAGCTCCTGAAGGACATTCCGGGACAGGTGTATACGCCGCCTCAGCTCGGAACCTATTACTACGCGTTTAACACGCAAAAGGGCCCGACGGCCGATGCCCGGGTTCGTCTTGCGCTGAGCATGACTATCGATCGCCGCATTATGGCAGAAAAGGTATTAGGTACAGGCGAGAAGCCGGCCTGGCATTTCACCCCTGACGTGACGGCGGGTTTCACCCCAGAGCCTTCACCGTTCGAGCAGATGTCCCAGCAGGAGCTGAACGCTCAGGCGAAAACGTTGCTCCAGGCCGCAGGTTACGGTCCTCAGCGTCCGCTGAAGTTGACACTGTTGTATAACACCTCGGAAAACCACCAGAAAATCGCCATTGCGGTGGCGTCCATGTGGAAGAAAAATCTCGGTGTGGACGTCAAACTGCAAAACCAGGAGTGGAAAACCTATATCGACAGCCGTAATACCGGCAATTTTGATGTGATCCGCGCGTCATGGATAGGCGATTACAACGAGCCGTCGACCTTCCTGTCTCTGCTGACCTCAACCCACAGCGGTAATATCTCGCGTTTCAACGACCCGGCCTACGATAAAATTATCCACCAGGCAACGCTGGAAACCACGGCGAAAGCGCGTAATACGGACTACAACATGGCGGAGAAAATCCTCATGGAGAAAGCGCCTATCGCGCCAATTTACCAGTACACCAATGGTCGTCTGATTAAGCCCTGGGTGAAAGGCTACCCTATTAATAACCCGGAAGACGTGGCGTATAGCCGGACGATGTTTATTGAGAAGCACTGATGTTTTATGAGACCTGGCGCGGGAATGCGCCAGGTCTGCAATACGCGGTACGGTTTCATCCGCTATGCGTGGCCCAATGCCGGGTCTCTGTTATTCTAATAGCGCATTAAACTTCGCCAGCCACTGCGGATGCGCGGGCCAGGCGGGAGCCGTCACCAGGTTACCGTCTACATGGGCCTGATCGATGCCGATAGCGGCGTAGTGTCCGCCGCTGAGACGGACCTCAGGCGCGCAGGCCGGGTAGGCGCTACAGGTTCGTCCTTTCAGGATCCCCGCGGCAGCAAGCAGCTGTGGGCCGTGGCACACTGCGGCAATCGGCTTACGCGCGGCGTCAAATGCCTGTACCAGCTTTAAGACGTCTTCATTTAACCGCAGATACTCGGGGGCTCTCCCGCCGGGGATTAGCAGCGCGTCGTAGTCCTGCTCCTTTACGGCTGAAAAATCGGCGTTGAGGGTAAAGCGGTGACCGGGCTTTTCGCTGTAGGTCTGGGCGCCGTCAAAGTCATGGATTGCCGTCATAATGTAGTCGCCTTTCGGTTTGTCGGGGCAGACCGCATCCACCTGATGACCAATCATTTGCAAAGCCTGAAAAGGCACCATGGTTTCGTAATCTTCGGCGTAATCGCCAACCAGCATCAGGATCTTCTTGCTCATCTTTCCTCACCTCTATCAATAAAGATGATTAAGATATAGCCTGGCGTGGCTGAATTGCCGGAAATAAAAAAGCCCGTCAGAGCACGGGCAACATAAGCAAATGAATAAGTGATTCGTTATCAACGTTGTTGGAGGATAACGCCGCGTATTTTACGCGGCTGTAAGGGAAGCAGATACCTGACATATTCGGTAGGTGAAACAATCGATTAAACGTGCGTTACGGTGCGTCAAAGGTCGGGTAAAGGCTATTTTCAAGAAATTCGACGAGATGCCAGATCTCACCGCTAAAAATAAACCAGAAGCCCAATATAATAAGGAGTAAAATAATTAAGGTGAGTATTATTTCTGTTTTTCCCATTGCGGCTTTTACCCACCTGAAGCTAATTGATTCGAGGTGGGCATTGTAGCGGGGCTTTTCCGGATACTCCAGTTTCATGCCGCAAGCACTTTATTGCGTCCGTCATTTTTAGCGCGATACAGCGCATCGTCCACACGCTTAAACAGCTCGTCAATACTCTCTCCCTGATTGTGCCGCGCCACGCCGATGCTGACGGTAAACCGCGGCAGGCCCGGAATCGTAATGCGGGCAACGGCTGCGCGGACTGACTCGGCAATCTGCATCGCGGTATCGAGAGAGGTGCGGGGCAGCAGGATAACGAACTCTTCGCCACCCCAGCGGAAGACCATATCGCCCTCCCGACTACAGGCTTCCAGCATCCGGGAAAGGGCGATAAGCACCTCATCGCCTTTCAGATGGCCGAACAGGTCATTAATGTTTTTGAAATGGTCGGTATCCACCAGCAGCAGGCTAAATTGCTGCTGCGCGGGAAGTGTATTCAGGTTGCTTTGATCGGTAATCGCGTAGAACTGGCGCCGGTTGAGTAACCCCGTCATGGAGTCACGTAACGCCGCATGTTCCAGCTCCTGCTCCAGCCTTTTTTGCTCGGTGATATCGTGGATGATGCACAGCATCAGCTTGTCACCGTAGATCTCAATGGGCCCGGCATACGTCTGAACGTGGCGGGTGGAGCCATCGGCAAGGCGGTGAACAAAATTGAGCGGCTTATGACCACCGGGCAGCGCGGCAATCGCAGTCATAATGGGCATCACATCTCGCCCCAGCGTATTGATTTCCCAGGTATGCTTACTGCACATGTCATCATGTGAATAACCATAAAAATTGAGCGCGGCCAGATTCGCATCGACGATTTGGCCGTCGCGGGCCGGATCGATTAACAGCATCGGGGCGCTGTTGGTCAGAAAAAAGCGCGCATAAAAACCCTGTTTTTTCCGCCGGTAGGTGGCGGAACGGGTGGCCTTCAATCCTGAGAGTATTTGTTGGGCGATGCCCTGGAAAACAATCACATCTCCCCAGGGCGCGTAGTGGGCAAGCGAGAGGCGACAGCTTAATGGCGTATCCTGTCCATCCCGGCTCGTTGTCCAGATTTCGACAATCTCTTGCTCTGTTTTCAGTTCAGATACATACATCGACAGGACGGTTTGCGCACTGGCAGAGTAGATCCCTTTGCGCAGGTCATCGAGCGTTTTATCCCCCATGATCTGCGTTGCGGCCACATTTGCAAAAATGATCTTTTCCGACACGGGTGAAACGAGCCACACGGGTGTTTTAATTACATTCAACGCATCAAAACAAGGTTGCGACATAGGCGTTTCCTGTTCATCGACAACATGTGCCTGACATTCATGACAGAATTGACTCGCGTGTACTCCTTTGAAACATACTCCACTTAACCCCGTCAGGCATGATTTTTTTGAGAAATAAATGCGGGGTCCGTTTGAATTTTATTAATGGGTATAATCTGTTTTTCTGAGTTTATCTGCAGCAGTAGCCAGGGTACCTGTTCGGCAGGTAAGGGGCGGGAGAAAAGGTAACCCTGCAGGTAATCGCAGCCGAGTCGGGTGAGAACCGCCTGCTGTTCTTCCGTCTCGATCCCTTCTGCCACCACATTCATCTCCATGGTCCGGGCGATGCTGATAATGGTTTCAACCAGCTTGTAGCTTTTTTCATTTTCCAGCATCGACGTGACAAAGCTTCTGTCGATCTTGAGCTCTTTTGCCGGAAGCACGCTCAGCATCAGAAGGTTGGAATAGCCTGTACCAAAATCATCAATCGAGACAACGATCCCCGCGTGATTAAACGCATTGAGCAACTCAATGCTGCGGTCCAGATTTTTAAGCGCGGTGCTTTCCGTTACCTCAAGGATCAGGCGGGACGGAGACAGGCTATATTTTTCCAGCATCGACGAGATGATCTGGAAAATATCCGGCTGTTCAAACTGGATGGGGGATAGGTTGAGCGACAGCGTCCACTGGCTGAAACCTTGCTCAGTCCAGAAATGAAGCTGTCGGCATGCTGCTTCAATGGCCCAGTTACCTACCGGAATAATTAAACCCGTTTGCTCCAGGGAGGGGATAAACAGATTGGGCAGTACAACCCCTTGCTCAGGATGCCGCCAGCGCAGAAGGGCTTCAAAACCGTGAATGGTTTTATCTCCCGCATGCCAGGTTGGCTGGTACCACAGCTCAAACTGATCGCGCTCAAGCGCCTGAGAAAGCTCCTGCAGGAAACCGGGTTTCGCCGGGATCGCCGTTGACATCTCGGCCCGGTAAATCGCCCAGCCGTTGCGGCCCTCTTCTTTGACGCGATGTAGGGCTGCATCCGCCTTGAGCTTCAGCTCGTGCAGCGTTTCGCCATCCTGAGGATAGAGGCTGACGCCCGCGCTGATCGTTGTGCTTAGCGTGTGCCCACATACAGACAGAGGGCGTCGCACGTCTTCGAGCAGCGCGGTGATCAGGGCGTTGAGCCTGTCGTCGTCACATTCTGGCACCAGCAGGATAAAGGCGTCGCCTCCCAGCCTTGCCAGGGTCATCTCTCGCGTGAGCCGGGCCGTGATGCGCTGCGCGACCGTGATCAATAGCTCATCACCGACGCTGTGACCCCACGTATCGTTAACGCGTTTGAAGTGATCGACGTTCAGGAAAATAACCGCAAAGGGCTTTTTGCTCAGCAGCGCGCTGCGCAGACAATCCTGCATGCGGAGATCCATCTGGTGGCGGTTTGCGAGCCCGGTGAGCGCGTCAAACCGCGCCTGTAGCTCAAGCTGGCGGTTGAGCTGATGCAGATTATCCGTCAGCCGGCTGGTGCGCCGGTGGGAATCGATAAGTGAGATGATTAACATCACCCCGAGCAGGCAGAGCGTGGTGACTGAAACCCAGATGGATAACCCCAGCTCGCCGATCCCACCGGGGAGGGTATGCGCCATTTCCTGAAACTGCGCGGCACTCATGCCGGTATAGTGCATCGCACAAATCGCGGCAGCCATGACGAAAGCCGCGATAATGCGATCGATAAAAACGCCTTTGCGTTTATCCCGCAGACGAAAAGCCAGCCACAGCGCCGTACCGGAGGCAACAACGGCAATGACCACGGACAACGCCACAATGCGGCGATCCCAGACGATGCTGCCATCCAGCTTCAGGGCAGCCATACCGATGTAGTGCATCGACACCACGCCAGCGCTCAGGATCGCCGTGGCAAAGAGGAGTCGAAAGATAGAAAGTTTTTTGCCCGCCACGGCAATATTAAGTGCCGTGGCCGATGCAACCACCGCGACGCCCAGTGACGCAAGGGTTAACCAGAGGTCGTAGCTCATCATCATGGGCATTTGCATCGACAGCATGCCGATAAAGTGCATCGACCAAATGCCAATGCCCAGCGTGACCCCACCGGCAATACGCCAGAAGAGGGCAGCCTTTCGGCTGGAGAGGGGGATCTTTCCGGCGCTGTCCAGCGCCACAAAGGAGGCGATAAACGCCACCAGATAAGAGATAGCGATTAACACAGGGTCCCACGATATATTGAGCATTATGCAGTCCCACGCCTGAGAGGGTTACCGATTTCGCCTGCCGGGTACATCTTTATCGGACAACGAACATGCGCATTCAAACCATATTAGTTATTTATCGTGAAAAATGACCAGTCATATTAATACTCTAAAACTTATTAAGAATATAAAATATATTCTCTTGTTAATATATTAAGCATTGCTAAACAAGAACGAATAACAGTAGCAAAGCTCCTTAAATAGGAAGGCGATCGTATCGTCTTACCGCGGGCGATACTATCGCTTAAGATGGCGGGAAACCAGTATCACAGCATGCTGAGCAAAACATTTTCACTAATACGCTTTTTTTATCTGACTTAAGACAAATCTCAGGATGCTAACGGCGAAACAAAAAACAAGCGTTGTTTGCGATGAAAAACTTCCGGGCCAATGCTATAAGTCTAAGTGCCGACCAAAATATAAAACGTGGGTATTATCATGCTAAAAAATATTAGTGTCAGGACCTTTATTATCGGGTTCCTTTTCTCTCTTTTTTTGGTAAGTGCGGGTGTCGTTGTTCTATTTTCCAGCAATACGTCTCTCTTTATTTCGCTTAATGTCATCAATTTCGTTGCGCTATTTTTGCTCTGGGTCTATATGACGAAGTATCTTGTGACGCCGATCAATACGGTGAAGAGAAGTATTGAGGAGGTGACCGCAGGTAACCTTGGCGTATCTATCCCTGAATTTGGCAATAACTGTGCGGGCCGACTCATCCCCGGCATAAACAGCCTTTCCGGTAATATTGCGACGCTGGTGCGGGAGATCAGGGCATCATCGCAAACTGCTATGACCTTATCGGACCAACTCTCGGCACGTAGCGCTCAGCTATCGGTGAAAACCGAGCAGCAGTCTGCGTCTTTGGTGCAAACCGCAGCCAGTATGGAGCAAATGGCAGCGAGCACCAAAAACAATGCCGATAACACCCGCCTGGCGAGCGAGCAGGCAAATGTGGCGACGTTACAGGCGCGCAAGGGCGGTGAGCTCATGGGGCAGGTCGCCAGCAATATGCAGTCCATTACCGAATGCGCGCAGCAGATGACGGAGATCATTTCGTTGATTGACGGCATTGCGTTCCAGACGAATATCCTGGCGCTCAACGCGGCCGTTGAGGCGGCAAGGGCGGGCGATCATGGAAAGGGGTTTTCTGTCGTCGCGGAAGAGGTAAGAAACCTGGCACACCGTAGCGCGGAAGCCGCAAAGAATATCAAAACGCTGATTGAAGTCACCAGCAGTAACGTCACGCAGGGAGCCAGCGTTGTGTCACAGGCAGAGAAAAATATGCATGAAATCGTGACGGGTTCGGGGAATGTCAGCCGCTTAATGGACGATATTTCCGCGTCAACCTCAGAGCAGGAGAAAGGCATTTCTCAGATTACCCTGGCGCTATCGGAGCTGGAGCGGGTTACGCAAAGTAACGTGGCAATGGCAGAGGAACTCAACGGTTCGTCTGATGTATTGCGTAATCAGGTGATTGAGCTGCAGACCCGAACGCGTAATTTCAGGCTCGATCAGTCATCCTTGTCCTCATCACCTGGCGGCTCGCCATCTTTCCTGCAGCGGCCAGAGCACTCTCTCTGACAGCACCTCAAAGCCTGGCATGCCAGGCTTTTTTACGCCTCTGCCTGGTATGTACAATTCATGAGCAATTTCAGCGCGATGGGATACATAGTTGTTGCTTAACCCCTGATGAAAGCTAGACTGACACCGAAGAGCTAAAAAGGTGGAGGCGCTGTGGAAAGCATTAAAGGATCTGAACTTAACGTTCCAGACGCAGTTTTTGCGTGGGTGCTGGATGGTCGTGGCGGTGCGCGACCGCTGGAAGATAATGATACGATCGATAGTGCGCATCCCTGCTGGCTACATCTGAACTACACCCACCCGGACAGCGCTGACTGGCTGGCCTCGACTCCGCTGTTGCCCAATAACGTGCGCGATGCGCTGGCGGGTGAAAGCCTGCGGCCCCGCGTGAGCCGAATGGGGGACGGGACGCTGATCACCCTGCGCTGCATTAATGGCAGCACGGATGAACGCCCGGATCAGCTGGTTGCGATGCGTGTCTACATGGACGACGGGCTCATTGTGTCGACCCGGCAGCGAAAAGTTCTGGCGCTGGATGACATCGTCAACGATCTGAAAGAGGGCACCGGGCCGGTCGACTGCGGCAGCTGGCTGGTCGACGTCTGTGACGCCCTGACCGATCATGCGAGTGAATTTATTGAAGAACTGCACGACAAAATCATCGACCTGGAAGATAACCTGCTCGATCAGCAGATCCCGCCCCGCGGTTTTCTGGCCTTATTGCGTAAGCAGTTGATTGTGATGCGCCGCTACATGACGCCGCAGCGCGACGTGTATGCGCGTCTTGCCAGCGAAAGGCTCGCGTGGATGAATGACGATCAGCGACGCAGAATGCAGGATATTGCCGACAGGCTGGGGCGCGGGCTGGACGAGATTGATTCCTGTATTGCCAGAACGGCGGTGATGGCGGACGAAATCGCGCAGGTGATGCAGGAGTCTCTGGCGAGAAGAACCTATACGATGTCCCTGATGGCGATGGTGTTTTTACCCAGCACGTTTCTTACCGGGCTGTTTGGCGTGAACCTTGGGGGAATTCCGGGTGGCGCTTATCGCTACGGCTTTACCGCGTTTTGCGTGATGTTAGTTGTTTTGATTGGTGGTGTTGCATGGTGGTTGCATCGTAGTAAATGGCTGTAAATTTACGCTTTTTTCAGCTTTTAACGGGATCAAAACGCTCTTTTAATTGAGCGAAGTCAATAAACATCTACCCCATAAGGTGCAATATTACTCCCGCAGGTGAATGCAACGTCAAGCGATGGGCGTTGCGCTCCATATTGTCTTACTTCCTTTTTTGAATTACTGCATAGCACAATTGATTCGTACGACGCCGACTTCATAGTCGGCTTTTTTTTGCCTCCTGATTCTCAGCGTCTACCCTAAAAGGGACGACAGCAAATTCTGGAGGGAATGATGAGCATCCTGAACGCTCTGCTACTGCAACAATCGCGTCAATCCGATCCCGTCCCCACCGATCCGGTGCCAATGCCCGATCCCATCCCGCGTCCGCAGCCGATGCCCGACCCACCGCCAGATCAAGAACCGATTAAATTGTCGCATCGAACCGCGAGATCTGCGAGGATACGCGCCATCTGACCGCAAAGATGACCACGAGAGACTACTGTGACCGCTTTTTCTACCCTGAATGTTCTGCCCGCCGCCCAGCTCGATAACCTCAACGAGTTGGGTTACCTCACGATGACGCCTGTTCAGGCGGCCGCGTTGCCCGCCATCCTTGAGGGCCGTGACGTGCGCGTGCAGGCAAAAACGGGCAGCGGGAAAACGGCGGCATTTGGCCTTGGCCTGTTGCAGCATATCGATGCGGCGCTTTTTCAGACCCAGTCTCTGGTGCTGTGCCCGACCCGCGAACTGGCGGACCAGGTCGCGGGTGAACTGCGTCGCCTGGCGCGTTTCCTGCCCAACACCAAGATTTTAACTCTCTGTGGCGGACAGCCGTTCGGCGCGCAGCGTGATTCACTCCAGCATGCGCCGCACATCATTGTCGCAACGCCCGGTCGCCTGCTGGATCACCTGCAAAAAGGCACCGTCTCGCTGGATGCGTTACAAACGCTGGTGATGGATGAGGCAGACAGGATGCTTGATATGGGCTTCAGCGATGCAATTGAAGAGGTGATCCGTTTCGCCCCGGCCGATCGTCAGACGCTGCTGTTCTCCGCGACCTGGCCGGAGGCCATCGCCGCCATCAGCGGGCGCGTGCAGAAAAATCCGCTCGCTATTGAAATCGACAGCGTAGATGCGCTGCCCGCTATCGAGCAGCAGTTCTTTGAAACCTCGCAGCAGGGGAAAATTTCGCTTCTGCAGAAATTGCTGAGCCAGCATCAGCCTGCGTCCTGCGTGGTGTTCTGTAATACCAAAAAAGACTGTCAGTCGGTCTGTGATGCCCTGAATGCCGCCGGCCAGAGCGCATTGTCGTTGCATGGCGATCTGGAGCAGCGCGATCGCGATCAGACGCTGGTCCGCTTCGCTAACGGCAGCGCCCGCGTTCTTGTCGCAACCGACGTCGCTGCGCGCGGTCTGGACATTAAATCCCTTGAGCTGGTGGTGAACTTCGAGCTGGCGTGGGACCCTGAAGTGCACGTGCACCGTATTGGTCGTACCGCGCGCGCGGGAAACAGCGGTCTGGCGATCAGCTTCTGCGCACCGGAAGAGGCGCAGCGCGTTAATATTTTGTCTGAGATGCTGCAGATTAAGCTGAACTGGATGAATGCACCGGCCAGCGCCAGCGTAGTGCCGCTGGAGGCTGAAATGGCGACGCTGTGCATTGATGGCGGTAAAAAAGCCAAGATGCGTCCAGGTGACGTATTAGGGGCGCTGACCGGGGATGTGGGTCTGGACGGGGCGGATATCGGCAAGATTGCGGTCCATCCGGCGCATGTCTACGTAGCGGTTCGCCAGGCTGTTGCCCATAAGGCATGGAAGCAGCTGCAAAACGGGAAAATTAAGGGTAAAACCTGTCGCGTACGTCTGCTGAAATAAAGAATGAAGCGTCTCAGACGGTGTTTCTGAGACGCTAATCGCTTACTTCACTTCAAGCACGTTGAGACGCAGCTCTTCAAACTGGTTGTCATCTTCTTCCGGCTGCCAGCCCGCTGGCTGCATGGGAATATCTTCCCGATCAAACGCCAGGTCCCCGCCGTTCACGACTTCTGACTCGTGGTTGATGCCTTTAAAGTCGAACAGCTCCACGTCCGCGAGATGGGAAGGGACGACGTTCTGCATCGCGCTGAACATGGTTTCGATACGACCCGGATAACGCTTATCCCAGTCGCGCAGCATGTCGCCAATTACCTGACGCTGCAGGTTCGGCTGAGAGCCGCACAGGTTACATGGAATGATCGGGAAACCTTTAGCCTGAGAAAAACGCTCAATGTCTTTTTCGCGGCAGTAGGCGAGAGGGCGGATCACAATGTGCTTGCCGTCATCGCTCATCAGCTTAGGCGGCATGCCTTTCATCTTGCCGCCGTAGAACATGTTGAGGAACAGCGTTTGCAGGATATCGTCGCGGTGATGGCCCAGCGCAATTTTGGTCGCGCCCAGCTCCGTCGCGGTACGATACAAAATGCCGCGGCGCAGGCGAGAGCAGAGTGAGCAGGTGGTTTTCCCTTCCGGGATTTTCTCTTTCACAATGCCGTAGGTATTTTCTTCGACGATTTTGTACTCAACGCCCAGCTTCTCGAGGTATTCCGGCAGAATGTGCTCCGGGAAGCCCGGCTGTTTCTGGTCAAGGTTGACCGCCACCAGGGAAAATTTCACCGGTGCGCTTTGCTGAAGATTACGCAGGATCTCCAGCATGGTATAGCTGTCTTTACCCCCTGACAGGCAGACCATGATGCGGTCACCTTCTTCAATCATGTTGAAGTCTGCAATGGCTTCGCCCACGTTACGGCGCAGTCGCTTTTGCAGTTTATTCAGGTTGTATTGCTCTTTTTTGTTAATCTCTTGATTCTCTTGCATTTAGTACTACCTTCGGAGCCAGCAGGGGCAAACATTGTATGCCGCGTATGGTACGGATTCCGGCGGCGAATGCCAGCACGTTTTACTGCGGGGTTATAACTTGCGCAGCAACGCCGTTAGCGTGCGGTGTGATTTAAGGACCTCATATAGCATTTTACTCGTGTTAGTTTTCCATATTTGTTATATGACCGAGGGGAACTTATATGGCATAAGAGCGTTAAATGAACATAAAAAGGAATGACTTTATGTCGCTTTATGACCTCAAAACAGAAGTACTTGCCTTACCGGAGGTCTGGCACTCTCGTGTATTGGGCCGCATTGGAACTGCAAATCTTAAAGTTTTACGAATGGATGAACGCTCAGTGATTGAAGAGGTACATGAGTATGACGAGGGGTTACTGGTCATTGATGGACGTCTGGAGCTGGGCGTGAAGGGTAAAAAAATCTCTGTAACGGCTGGACAGCTCTATATCGCTAAAGCTGGCACTCCCCATACTGTAAAAACAGGCAGTTTTGGTACACTGGTTATCATTGATTTACCAGAAACGGAAGTGGCCTCGCTTTAAGCGGCTTGCGATAAGGTCACAGATTGTCAGGATTGTTCGACGTGCTAATCCAAACTTTAATCAGACTCAACGTTATCAACCCCATCACAACGGCAACAGTGGTTACTACAATATAAGATGTCATAAAATAATCTTTTCTGGCAAGGGTCTTCATTTGACCCATTTCTTTTGCATTAGTTCCCGCAAAGAGCCAGATTTTAATGAAAAGAAGTGTCGAGTTTTAGTCTGTATTGTTTAAATAAAGATGAGAGGGTTACATTTGCAGGTTTTATAAAAAAAGCCTGCATTTAGCAGGCTTTAATAGTAAGGCATTTTTGTTTTTTTAATTCAATAGATAAAGCCTAAAAACGCTCACTGAAAATACTGGTGATTTTAATGATGTTTTATCTTTCCTTTTGTGAAGTACAGAGAACTAGCCGGAAATGCTGATTACAAATGGATTTTTGCGGCATCAAGTATCTTCTGAGAGGTGAGTTCTCTATCAGAGGCAACGTAGACAAAGCTGCGATCGCCGGTTAAAGACGGGAAACCGGCAGACATAACCTGAAAGTGTATTTCTTCACCGTCCGGATATTCTTGTCTTACGGACGTAGTTGCTTGTTGCACTGTGACAACTTTACCTGGTTTCCCATTGAAAAAAACGATTACATTCTTCATAAATCACCCTGTGTTTTTGAGATCTTTCCAAAACTAAAGCAAGCATTTTTTAGCTTTAAAGTGTATGGTGGCAGTCCGTAAAATCAGGAGATGCCTATGTCTGGACGTAAAAATACACAATCCCGTCGAAATCATTTAGTCAAATGTCCATGCCCAAATTGCTCTAAAGATTCAGAGCATAGCTTTAATCGCGTGCAAAAGGGCGCTCAACTTGTCTGCCCGTACTGCCACGCTTTGTTTAAAACCACTCAACGATTATAAATCAAAGTAGTGGAAAAATGAGTTAGCTTAGAGTTTAGATTACTTGTGGACCAGTTCTGCACTTCATCACATTAGTTAGCGCACTCGTTAAGAAAATATGTCGGCTGTTGATATGAATAACAGTCATATAATCCAGGGCCCGTTTACTCAGAAAACCTTGTTGGTAATCACGAGCCATTGATAATATTATCTATCGAGAAGAATGACATTTGCAGCAGAAGGGCCTTTATCGCCGCTTAGAATCGCAAATTCGACTTTCTGACCTTCAAATAGTGTATTAAAACTTTCTCCTTGCAGGGCAGAGAAACGAACAAGAACATCTTTACTGCCATCAAGGGGAGAGATAAAGCCAAAGCCTTTATCTTCATTAAACCACTTAACCAGACCTTGAATTCGTGAAGACATAAATACTCCTTTAAAGACTTTTTAAATGATAAGAAATGACTAAAACGTATGGACTCAAAAGGAGGGGATATCAGCGATAGCGCCTGGTTATGAGGACTGCGTGGTAAAATATTGTATTCGGTATTGCATCGAACCAACTAAATCATTAAGGCACGGACTGAGTTGATAAGCAAACGTTATTTTAGCCTTCCGGATGGCTTTCGTGGCGCGTTTCCGGTCACGTTGAATCTGCTGTCAATTTTCGATAAAAAGTCGTCGACTTGATGTTCGCCTCTGCGAGTCCGGGGCAGGAAAAAGGGTTGTGCGCATTGACCTTGTGAATATATTTTGATTAGGCTATGTATGTTCAGCACCACGCTTTTTCTTAAAATTTTATCCCATTGGAAGGGTTTAACGTGTTCAAGCTTAGTTCATTTCTACTGGCTATTTTCCTGCTGTCAGGCTGTAGCTCCGATCTGGTTCTCAGTCCACCTAAACAACCCGAATACAAGTCAATGCCTGAAATAACCCAGTCTGTGACGCCAACGCAACAGCGTGCAATCATGGCCGGCGAAAGACCAGACTGGTCAGAAAGAACCCCGATCAATACAATAAAGCGATATTAACAGACATTTATCCACCAGGGCTGCCGTTCGGCGGCCTTTTGTTTCCCCTCACTCTGGCTGGCAAGAACATTTCTGACGCCTGGCATGGTAATTATTACGTTATCGACCATGCTTAAGACAATAACAATTCAATCACTTCACCATCGTTGAAGCGGCTACTTCACTTAAATCGAGAACCCTAAATGCGCCATGCATCTATCCCCGTAGCTGCAGCCACAACAATGTTCTTGCTCGGCGTTTTTATCATCAATTTACAGGTCTGGTATTCTGCACGGGCTGATAGCCTGGCAGAGGCGCACTACGTCGTTCGGAACATGAATGTTATTCTTAAAGAAGCTCGTCATGCGACTGAAATGGCAATGCAGCTTGCCGAGAATGAGTGTGATGCTGAAGGGCAATATCGGCTGGGCACCGAGGCGGCATTACAGCCTCACCTGAGAACGATCGTTATTTTGAAAAATGATGCTGTCTGGTGCTCCTCGTTACCGGGAAACCGCGTATTGTTGGTCAACAGCTCAATCCTGCCTGAGTCATCACTGCTCCTCGTCCCTTCGGCCAGTACCGTCAACGGTCTTCCGGTTCTCTTATACCAGACAATTCACGCCGGAAGCCGAATCATCGTTAGCATCAGCGATAGCCATATTCGGGATGCGCTGGATATGCCATTAAATGGCGTTGAATATTCACTGAGAGTGGGCAATACCCTTTTAGGTCTGACAGGGGATGTTACGACGGCAGACCTTACGAACAAACAGGTATTAACGGTAAAAGCCTCTGGTTATCCTTTCTCGGTACAATTTAACTCTCCACCTCTTTTTAGCCTTAAGAGATTATTCAATCGAGCCGGAGGCGTGGTGTTATTCCTGCTGATAATATCGTCTCTCTCTGCTTATATTCTTCAACGCTATATTTCTAAGGATGTTTCACCCGAAGAGTCACTGCGCATCGCCATTTACAGAAATGAAATTATTCCGTATTACCAACCCGTTGTGAGCGGCAAAGAGGGAACCTTACGGGGTGTGGAAGTGTTGGCCAGATGGAAGCATCCTCGATCAGGGTTTATTTCTCCCGCGTCCTTCATTCCTCTTGCGGAGAAATCCGGTTTAATTATTCCTTTGACTCAGAGCTTAATGAGGCAGGTTGCAATACACATGAATGCTATTGCGACATTGCTGCCAGAAGGGTTTCACGTAGGGATTAACTTCAGCGCTTCTCATATCGTAGCGTCCACCTTTGTTGAAGAGTGTCTCCACTACAAGCGCAGCTTTACTCAACAGGATCTTAACCTTGTCGTTGAAGTGACGGAGCGTGAACCACTCGACATTGATGAACATCTCGTTAATACATTGAATGAGTTACATAACAATGGATTTGCCATTGCGC
This sequence comes from Enterobacter sp. CGMCC 5087, assembly GCF_003144775.1. Lineage (NCBI taxonomy): Bacteria > Pseudomonadati > Pseudomonadota > Gammaproteobacteria > Enterobacterales > Enterobacteriaceae > Enterobacter > Enterobacter sp. CGMCC 5087. The sequence continues at coordinate 85,043 of NZ_QFXN01000014.1, forward strand.
TGGATGACTTTGGTACGGGTTATTCCGGCCTGTCCTATCTGCAGGATCTGCATATTGATTACATTAAAATCGACCAGAGCTTTGTTGCCAGGGTTAACGCGAATGAGGACTCAACGCTAATCCTTGATTCGGTACTTGAGTTGGCCAAAAAACTGTCAATTAGCATCGTGGCGGAAGGCGTTGAAACAGAAGAGCAGCTCGATTACCTCACACGCAATCATATCCGGTTTTTACAGGGGTATTTCTTTTACAAACCTCTTCCTTTCAAGGAACTGGTCAAAGTTCTCTTGTCGAAGCCAAAAGTTAAGATCAGGGTGGAATAATGTTTGTTTAGTTGTTTCTGAGAAAATAAAAAGGGGGGACATCATCCCCCAAAAAATGCAGACCATTATTGCTTTAACCACAGCAATATTTTGTTATGCATTGACCGAATGGTCAAATTAATTGTTTTCAACATTGTTTTTGAAAATATGAAGAGGATGGGCGAACTTGAATATTAGCTGCCTAACGTTTAATTTGATTCTAATCAATATTGTCGCACCCCTCTTTAGATTAATGGATGCAATACTTGTTGTTTTGTTAAAACAATGCGCTTACGCTGTGTTTTCGACGTAAGATGTTTCAGGTTAATTTTTTAAGAAAAAAATGCTGGCCGCTAAAGCAAAATGAAATAATGCTTACTTATTACCGCAGTTTAAATGTTAACCAGTAAAGGCCCGGGGCGCAGTTTGCTTTTAGAATAGCCGTCTCACTCTGAGATTTTCGTCAGCTAGCGTATAATGCGTCATCCAAAACTGCTAAACACCCCGTGACTGGTGCTATGACCCTTAATCGCTTTTGTTATTTACTCCTGATTTTCGCTGCGATCGGCAGTCTTCTTACCACCCATCCTCTGTTCATGTGGTTTCTGGCGATCAACGTGATGACGTTGGTCATGTATGGCGCCGATAAAATGGCGGCGCGGAAGGGGATGCGCAGGGTTCCGGAAGCGACATTGCTGGTATTTGGCGTGACAGGTGGCTGGCCTGGTGCCATTGTCGGCCAACAGCTCTTTCGCCATAAAACCCAAAAGCAGCCCTTCAAAAGCTACTTTTTCATCAGCGTCGTCGTCAGCATCGCCATGATGGCGGCCGTTTATCATTTTTCTTCTTATTCTCTTTTATGAGCGTTGGCAGGGACCGTTGACGGTAAGGCATATCTTTAATTCATTCCTTCATCACTGCCAATAGTAGTAGGACTATTCTTAAGTGGTTGCTGTTTTTTGCACAATCTGAATAATACGTGCAACAACACGGACGACAACATCCCATGAAAATAGAATCACTTATCCTGGCAGTGCTGGTGCTCTTTTCTGCGCCTTCCTGGTCTGCTTTTCAGGAGCGGGAATATAATACCTGGTATATAAAAAATGCGGTCCTTTATGATATGACACAGACATCGGAAGGTTTCCCAGTCATGGTGAGCGTCTCCCAGCCTGGGAGAAAATCCGCTAATTTACTGGTATCCTATATTACTGAAGGCCGCTGTGGTGAGAATAATCTGCCGCTTAATGTGAACGGTAAAGTGCTGCCCGCAAAATATAATTGTGTCCAGATAGGGAAAAACAGAATTGAACATTTTTCAGTGGTGGACGCGGAAAGCGTCAATGGCATGGTGATGCACCTGAGATCTGATTTCACTATTCTCCTGCAAAACGATATCAAAATTTGGGCGGCAAATATCAAAACGCCAAAATATGGACTGGCACCGAGATTCTAACTATGAAATGCCTGTATTACGACAGGCATTTTTTTAGGATGTAACGCAATCATTTTTAAGTTAATAGTTGTAATGCATTACTATTAAATATTAAAGGTAAGTGGCCTTGGTTTTTTACGTATTTAAACGGACTGTATGCTAAACGGTACAAAACCGCATAAATAATCCTTTCTGACGTTATGGATAAAGCTCATTACCAGACTTACGCTTGCTAGCGGCGTTTTAGTTGTTCAACACATCTTTACTGGTAAGGAGCAGAAAATGTCGCAACGTAATAGTCTGGATTTACTAAGCCGTAAAGAAGGAATGTGCCTGTTAGAGCAAAGCATGGGTTTTGTCTGGCAGGCAGCACTTCGAGCCGTCGCGGTATTAGGCGTCGCAGATCGTCTGGTTGAAGGAAAAAAATCCGTCAAGCAACTGGCGAAGGAGTTGAATGTAGACGTTAACTATCTTCATCGAATCATGCGCTTATTGTCCTCTCGTGGCGTTTTCAACGAATTATCTGAAGCTGAATACAGTCTTAGCCATTCAGCGCAATTCCTCTGTTCTGAGCATGAATTTTCCTTGCGTGCGGCGGTGCTCATGCTGACAGACCCAACATTCTGGCAGCCAGCGGCTAAAATGGATGAGATATTGTACGGCAAACCTGTTTTTAATGATTTGTTTGGCAAGCCTTTTTACGAATACTGGCAGCATGACGACACGATGACTGACAGCAACGTTTTTCATGCGGGTATGGCCTCTATGTCATCCGTAGAAAATGAAGTCATCGCAGATAGCTATTCGTTCCCGCAAAACGCCGTGGTTGCCGATATCGCCGGCGGGCTGGGTAACTCATTGCTGGCTGTTTTACGTCGAAATCCGACCCTGACGGGGATCCTTTTTGATCAAAAAGATGTGCTTGAGCGAAATCGACTGCACCTGTTAAATGATAATCGTCGATGGGAAACCGTTAATGGGAGCTTTTTTGAAGCCTGTCCTGCAGCGGACATTTATCTGCTTAAGTATATCCTCATGGACTGGCCTGATGAGAAGGCGGTACAGATACTTCAGTGCTGCAGAAATGCAATGAAAGATAACTCCCGCTTATTAATTTTTGAACCGCTTATTAAAAAAGAAAATAATGAACAGGGACGATTTGAAATTGACCTTCTTCTGTTAACAAGCTTTGATGGAGGACGAGCACGAACAGAGTCTGAGTATCAGGCCTTGTTTGAACAGACCAATCTGAAGCTGAACAAAATAATAGACACCCGTTCGTATCTGTCGATTCTGGAAGTCGTACCTCTCTGAACTGTTTAAATAACATTCGCAGAGCATCTGTCCGGCATTTCGTTTTACCATATTCCTGCTACGCTTGTTTGTTGTACCAGGAGCATGAATATGAAAAACAAAGATGAACAAACCGGATTAGTGGGGCTGGCGATTGGGGCCGCCGTTATTGGGCTGGTTTCAGCGCAGAAACCGATCCATCGCAACAGCATTGTCGATGAACTGGTCAGGCTCGGCAGGCAAAAAGGCGATGGCGTAGAAGATGAGGTTTTCGTTAAGGCTGCCGAGCTGGTGAGAAAAGGGGTATAGCCCATGTCTGAAAGACGAAATGCGAAGTGCCATTGCGGCGCGGTGGCGTTCACCGTTGAGCTTACCGATGGGCTGAACACCGCCCGGCGCTGCAGCTGTTCCTTTTGTCGTATGCGGGGCGCGGTCGTCGTTTCTGCGCCGTTGTCAGGCATTAAGGTGACCAAAGGTGAAGATAAGCTCACCGAGTACCGCTTTAACACGGGAACGGCACGGCATTTCTTCTGCTCGGTGTGCGGGATTTATACGTTCCATCAGCGGCGTTCTAACCCAAACGAATATGGCGTTAATGTCGCCTGTTTTGAAAACGTATCACCTTTTGATTTTCCAGAGGTGAAGGTGATGGACGGCGTTAACCATCCCATGGATGGGGAAAGTGGGGTATTTGGTTATCTTTCTTTTCGCGAGAAAGGGGAAGAGCAGGCATGATTGCCGCCTGGCCACTCTTTTACTCCTCCGGCTATAGTAGGCAGTGGGTAACTGAAACAGGAGAAACTATGCTCTGTGTTGAAAAAGACGATCCGCGTGAGGCCCCTGAATCAGGTGATAAAAAGCCTCAACCTGTAAAAAAATAACGCGACATACGCGTTTACCCGCCACCGGCACTGCTGGTGGCTTTTTATTTCCCAGGCAACCCTGTTAACTGCCATCCAGATGGTTTAACAGCGCGCCGAGATGCCCGACGATATCACCAAAATCAAAAATTAACGCCATCCACAGCAATGCTAAAAGGGTAAGTACGGCAAGGGATACACGACCAAACAACGTTGTTATCCTTAGTGATAAAAGGGCTATCACCGCAGTTTAACCAGCTTTCTTTCAACTTTCCCTCAACAAATCCTTTTCTTAAACTGTCTTTTGAGACGAACTTCAAAAAATAAGCGAGCCCGCATGATTATGCGGGCTCTGACCATCAGAACTGGTAAACCAGGCCTAACGCTACAACATCATCGGTGCTGATGCCGTTGTCTTTGTAGAAGCTGTCATCTTCATCCAGCAGGTTGATTTTGTAATCAACGTAGGTGGACATGTTTTTATTGAAGTAATAGGTGACCCCTACGTCAGCATATTTAACCAGATCCTGGTCACCCTGGCCGTTGCCCAGGTCCTTACCTTTCGACTGCAGGTAGGAAACGGACGGACGCAGGCCGAAGTCGAACTGGTACTGCGCGGTCACTTCGAAGTTCTGGGTTTTGTTCGCCACGGCGTCGGTATTATCACCATACGGTGTCATATTGCGGGTTTCAGAATACATTGCCGCCAGATAGATGTTATTGGCGTCATACTTCAGGCCCGCCGTCCAGGCATCCGCCTTGTCTCCACCCGCAGTGGTATTCATGACCTGCTCGTTGGTGCGGTCAGAAGAGGTATACGCGGCCCCTGCAGTAATCCCCATGCCGAAGTCATAGGTGGTAGAGATACCAAAGCCATCACCGTTCTCGTGACGCGTGTCGCGACCGTTGTTGGTGCCTTCCTGGTTGTTGCTGGCATCTTCATTTTTGCCCTGATACTGCAGCGCAAAGTTCAGGCCCTGCACCAGACCATAGAAGTCGGTGTTACGGTAGGTTGCCACGCCGTTGGCGCGGCTGGTCATAAAGTTGTCGGCTTTGGTGTAGGAGTCGCCACCGAACTCAGGCAGCATATCGGTCCAGCCTTCCACGTCGTACAGCACACCGTAGTTACGACCGTAATCGAAGGAGCCGTAGTCACCCACCTTTACACCAGCGAAGGCCAGACGCGTCCAGGACTGATTATCAGACCCTTCAGTATTATTAGCCTGAATGTTGTATTCCCACTGCGCGTAGCCGGTCATCATATCGTTGATCTGTGTTTCACCCTTGAAACCCAGACGCAGGTAGGTTTGATCGCCGTCAGCACCTTTATCGTCGGAGAAATAGTGCAGACCATCTACTTTTCCGTACAGATCTAATTTGTTACCGTCTTTATTATAAATCTCTGCTGCATGAGTTGCGCCAGCCATTAACAGAGCCGGAATCATCAGGGCCAGTACTTTTCTTTGCATTGTGATATTCCTTTGCAGTTTTTTTATTCAATTACCTGTTGAACTTTCAGAATGAGAAAGTTGTCTCATGCTAAATCACTCCCGTGTAAGAGTAATAAAATATAATTGTTACGAACTAAGTAAAATCTAAACCGAATAAATCGGCGGAAATGGTCATTGGTTTGATGAATGATTTAAAAGTAACTATATTAAATTGGAATTATTAATCAGGCGTTAATTAAGCTAATCTAGCCGGCGTTATATGCCTGTAAGATGATTCATCCATAATTAACGTGAATGCTATTAAGGAAACTAAATAGATATTCACTGATTATCTGGATTCGCCCGGTGTTAATACGCCGGGCTTTTTTTATGGCAAAAAAATGCCCGGACAAGCCGGGCAGGGGAACTAGTCGCTGGTCGGTTTTTCGGCTTTACCCGCCATCTGCGCCAGGAAGTCATAGCGTTTTTGCAGGTCAGCAGCGGCATCTTTCCAGAGCTGCCCGGCCACTTCTGGCTGCTGGGCGTTAAGGCGACGGAAGCGCTGTTCCTGCATTAACGTCTCGGCCAGTGCGTCCGAAGGCGGACGCGAATCCAGCGCCAGCGGTAATTTACCCTCGTCAGCACGACGCGGGTCGAACCGGTAGAGCGGCCAGAAGCCGGTCGCTGTCAGCTGACGCATCTGGTCGTGGCTGAGCGCCAGATCGTAGCCATGCTCTTCGCAAGGGCTATATGCAATGATCAGCGATGGGCCAGGATACGCTTCCGCTTCCTGAATCGCTTTTACCGTCTGGTTAAGCTGGGCACCCAGCGAAATTTGCGCGACGTAAACATGACCATACATCATCATGCTTACACCGAGATCTTTGCGCGCCTTGCGTTTGCCGTGTTCGCCGAATTTCGTTACCGCGCCTAACGGCGTAGCTTTCGATGCCTGACCACCGGTGTTGGAATAACACTGCGTATCCAGAACCAGGATGTTGACGTTTTCGGTCAGGCTCAACACGTGATCCAGCCCGCCAAAGCCGATATCGTAAGCCCAGCCGTCGCCGCCAATCAGCCAGATTGATTTTTCGACCAGGGCGTCAGCGTCGGTCAGCAGCTGTTCAGCCCCCGTCACGCCCTGCAGCGCGCGGCGCAGCTCGGCAACCTGCTCACGGCGTTCTTCTGGCGTCGCGTCCGCGTGAAGCGCGTCATTGAGCTCAGCGGGGATCTGCCCGGCAAACTGTTCCAGCAGGCGCATCACGCGCGCGCGGTGCTGGTCGACGGTCAGGCGGAAGCCCAGGCCGAATTCGGCGTTGTCCTCGAACAGCGAATTTGCCCACGCCGGACCGCGCCCATTCGCGTCAGTGGTGTACGGCGTAGAAGGCAAATTGCCCCCGTAGATGGATGAACAGCCGGTTGCGTTGGCAATCAGCATCCGGTCACCGTACAGCTGGGTAAGCAGCTTGATATACGGCGTCTCACCGCAGCCGGAGCAGGCGCCAGAGTACTCAAACAGCGGCGTAATCAGCTGTGAGGTACGAATATCAATACGTTCCAGTTTGCTGCGATCGATTTCCGGCAGATTCAGGAAGAAGTCATAATTGACCTTCTCCTCTTCAACGTGCTCCAGACGCGACATCATATTGATGGCTTTGATCTCCGGATCCTGCCTGTCTTTCGCCGGACAGACCTCGACGCACAGGTTACAGCCGGTGCAATCTTCCGGCGCGACCTGCAGAACGTATTTCTGTCCGCGCATATCGCGAGATTTCACATCCAGCGAATGCAGGCTGGCAGGCGCGGCTTCCATCTCTTCCGGTGAAACCACTTTGGCTCGAATAGCAGAGTGCGGGCAGGCCGCAACGCAGTGGTTGCACTGGGTACACAGCTCTTCTTTCCAGATAGGGATCGCTTCGGCAATGTTACGTTTTTCCCAGCGCGTGGTGCCCATCGGCCAGGTGCCATCCGGCGGTAGCGCAGAGACGGGCAGGGCATCGCCCAGGCCGGCCAGCATCGCCGCCGTCACGGTCTTCACGAAATCGGGCGCCGCATCGGACACCACCGGAGGGCGGTTCGGGCTTGTGGCATTCACCGGCTGCAGCGGTACCTCAAACAGCAATTCGCGCGCCAGCGCCAGCGCCTGCCAGTTTCGCTCGACCAGCTCCTGGCCTTTGCTGCTGTAGCTTTTGGCAATCGCACCCTGCAGCTCCACCAGCGCGCTGTCGCCCGGCAGAATATTGGTCAGATGGAAGAAGGCCATCTGCATAACGGTATTAATACGCGCAGCCAGTCCACATTCGCGGGCAATTTTTGCGGCGTTGACCACGTAGAAACGGGCTTTTTTCTGGTTCAGCACCGCCTGAACTTCCTGCGGCAGGCGCCCCCAGACTTCGTCCGCGCCGTACGGCGTATTCAGGAGGAAAATGCCGCCGGGCTTCAGGCGCTCGGCCATCTGGTATTTATCAATAAACTGCAGCTGGTGACAGCCAACAAAATCAGCCTGAGAAATAAGATACGCGGAGCGGATGGGCTGTTCGCTCACGCGCAGGTGAGAAACGGTCAAGCCGCCTGCTTTTTTGGAGTCGTAAACGAAGTACCCCTGGGCGTACCATGGCGTTGAGTTGCCGATGATTTTGATGTTGTTTTTGGTCGCGGAGACGCTGCCGTCGCTGCCCAGGCCATAGAACAGCGCCTCAAGTTTGGCGGTCGGGGGCAGGGTATTTTCCGGCAGCGACAGGGACAGGTTAGTCACATCATCATAAATGCCGACGGTAAAGCGCGGTTTGGGTTTCGCTTCGCTTAACTCGTTGAATACCGCCAGCACGCAGTCCGGCCCAAACTCTTTGGAGGACAAACCATAGCGACCCCCGATTACGCGCGGCAGCGTTTCACGTTCGCCCTGATTAAAGGCTTCTGCCAGGGCGGTCATCACATCCAGATAGAGGGGTTCCGCCTGCGCGCCAGGCTCTTTGGTACGATCGAGCACCGCCACAGCGCGGGCGCTTTCAGGGAGAGCCGAAAGCAGATGTTTGGCCGAGAACGGACGATAGAGACGCACCTTAAGCACGCCAACTTTTTCGCCGCGCGTCAGCAGCTCGTCAACCACCTCTTCACAGGTACCAATGGCTGACCCCATCAGCACAATCACCCGTTCCGCCTGCGGATGTCCGTAGTACTCAAACGGTTTGTACTCTCGGCCGGTTGCGGCGGCAAAGTCATTCATTGCCTGTTCAACATGATCGTAAACCGCGTTGTACCAGGGGTTCGTGGCCTCGCGGGACTGGAAATAGGTATCCGGGTTCGCCGATGTCCCGCGAATAACCGGGTGTTCAGGATTAAGCGCCCGGGCGCGATGCGCGTCGATTTCCGCCTGCGGCAACAGATTCAGGATAGTGTCGTCGGCCAGCGGGACGATTTTGTTGATTTCGTGAGAGGTGCGGAAACCATCAAAGAAGTGAATAAACGGCACGCGGCTTTTGAGCGTGGCGATATGCGAAATTAAGGCAAAGTCCTGGGCTTCCTGAACGCTGCTGGCGCACAGCATCGCGCAGCCGGTCTGGCGCACGGCCATCACGTCAGAGTGATCGCCAAAGATAGAGAGCGCGTGGGTGGCAACGGTACGCGCGGCAACGTGCAGAACGAAGGGGGTCAGCTGACCGGCGAGTTTGTAAAGCGTAGGGATCATTAACAGCAATCCCTGTGAAGAGGTAAACGACGTGGAAAGCGCGCCGGTCTGAAGGGCGCCGTGTACCGTGGCAATCGCACCGGCTTCGGACTGCATCTCAACCACTCTCGGGACATCGCCCCAGACGTTTTTTAACCCGTTACCCGCCCAGGCATCCGCCTGCTCGGCCATGGTAGAACTTGGCGTAATCGGGTAGATGGCGATAACTTCACTGGTGCGAAACGCGACTGAGGCAACTGCACCATTACCGTCAATAGTTTGCATATGACAACACCCTTACATTGCGCAAAAAATAGGGGTCTGTATTACGGCAACAAACCCTGAATATTATCTGTGTATTCTAGCAAACGAGGGATTTTACGATTTTCGCTTTTGTGTCCTTGGTATTCCTGCCATCAATGAGTAGATCAAACTTTTGGCGAAAAAATTGCGAGAAATTGTTTCCGGAGCGCATAAATACGCACTTCCGCTCTCGACGACACGGGATGTGATGCCTATTATGCATAGGTTTCGCATTATTCATGGGGGAGAGAGCATGCGCTCAGCATTTTGGGTAGGGTGTGCCGCGTTATTGTTGTCGGCATGTAGCAGTGAGCCAGTCCAGCAGGCAACGGCAGCCCACGTGGCGCCGGGAATGAAAGCGGCAATGTCCAGTTCAGGTCAGGCCAACTGCGCGATGATTGGCGGTTCGCTGTCTGTCGCCCGCCAGCTTGATGGTTCTGCTATTGGGATGTGCGCCTTGCCAAACGGCAAACGCTGTAGCGAACAGTCGCTTGCCGTTGGAAGCTGCGGTAACTACTGATTATTCTACACGCTTAAACATCAGCGTTTTATCGGCTGTCGCCAGGGTTAACTGGTCCTCAGTCAGGTCGACCTGCGCCCCTTTGCGCAGCATGTCGCCGATGGCCTGATCCAGCTCATTCAGCTGCGGCTCGGTACAGAGCTTGCGCGTCATGGCCAGCGTTTTAACCTTCAGCTCGCCTTCGGACAATTTCCCCTGACCGTTGAAGCTGTTACACATCTGACCAGAAACGCTGATGTTATTCACCAGGCTGATATCTGGCAGCGCGCTAAAACCGATCTCAGGTTGCGTTGTCGCGGTCTTCACGGTCTTACCGTTGACGTTTTCCAGCACAAAGCGGTGGTTTTTAAGTTGCTCCGGCTGTACGGAGGCTTTGCCCGGATTAACGCAGCCGGAAAGGACAAGACTAATAACGCTTAAAGCAATGAGCTTTTTCATTTTTCTTCTCAAACTATAAATACCGTGAATCTTTTTCCAGTGTAACGATACTCTGCCGTGCGTTAATGGGGTTTATCTGAAAGTGCTGGGAGGAGCCGGGCAACGCAGCGGTTGCCCGGAATGACGCTAATGCGATTTAAATCCTGCCGCCGTCATCAGCATACGGAAGAGCATACTGACAGCAGCCAGCGCCAGTACGCTGCCGCCCCAGATAATGGCCAGCCACAGTAATCTTTTCCAGACCGGTTGTTGCATCAGTGATAACCCTCCCCATGCTGAACTTTGCCGCGAAACACGTAGTAGCTCCAGAAGGTGTAGACCAGAATAACGGGAATGATCAACAGCGCGCCCACCAGCATAAAGCCCTGGCTTTGCGTCGGGGCGGCGGCCTGCCACAGGGTGATCGACGGTGGAATAATATGCGGCCAGATGCTGATCCCAAGCCCGCTAAAGCCGAGGAATATCAGCCCCAGCGTCAGGATAAACGGACGGCTATGGCTGGCGGGATTATTCAGGCAGCGCCACTGGTACAGGCTAAAAATCACCACCAGGGCAGGGACCGGCAGCAGATAAAACAGATTCGGTAGCGTAAACCAGCGCGCAGCGATGGCCGGTTGCGCCAGCGGCGTCCAGAGGCTGATCGCCGCAATAAACGCCAGCAGCACGATTAACAGCGTTTTCGACACCTCACGCATCCGCTCCTGCAGCGCGTTTTCGCTTTTCATCACCAGCCAGGTAGAGCCTAACAGTGCATAGGCCACTACCAGCCCCGCGCCGCAAAACAGGTTAAACGCGGTAAACCAGTCAAAGGGGCCGCCGGTATAGGCCCGGCCGGTGACGGTAAAGCCGTTAATGACGGCGCCTACCGTCACGCCCTGGGTGAACGTTGCCAGAATGGAACCGCCAATAAACGCCTTATCCCAGAAGGGGCGGTGGGCCGGCGTGGCTTTAAAGCGAAACTCAAATGCCACCCCGCGGAAAATAAGTCCGATCAACATTAATGTTAGCGGAATGGTGAGGGCATCAACGATCACCGCATAGGCCAGCGGGAATGCGCCGAACAGGGCGGCACCGCCAAGCACCAGCCAGGTTTCATTTCCGTCCCAGACCGGCGCGACGCTGTTGACCATCACGTCGCGATCGTCGGCGTTCTTCGTGGCAGGGAACAGAATGCCAATCCCCAGATCAAAACCGTCCATCACGATATACATCAGCGTGGCGAAGACGATGATCACAAACCAAATAATGGAAAGATCGATACCCATTATGGCTGCTCCTTATGTTCAGTTGTGACGGCAGAAAGCGGGCGCGCCGGACGTCCGTCGGACTCGGTAGCGAAAGTTTCATGCGGCTGCGGGCCTTTTCGGATGAGGCGCACCATATAGCTGTAGCCCACGCCGAATACCGAGGTATAGACGACGAAGAAGGCCAGCAGGCTCACGCTCATGTGCAGGTCACCGTGGGCAGACACCGCATCCTTCGTTCGCTGTAGTCCGTAGACCACCCACGGCTGGCGGCCCACTTCGGTGGTGATCCACCCGGCCAGGATGGCAATCAGTCCGGTTGGCCCCATCAGCAGCGCAAACCACAGGAAGGGGCGCGACGAATACACGCGTTTTTTGTAGCGCAGCCAGAGTGCCATCACCCCGAGCAGCAGCATCAGCATGCCCAGGCCCGCCATAATGCGGAATGACCAGAAGACGATGGTGGAATTCGGACGGTCTTCCTTCGGAAACTCTTTGAGGGCCGGAACCTGTTTATCCAGGCTGTGCGTCAGGATAAGACTCCCCAGCGCCGGGATCTCCAGCCCAAAGCGGGTGCGCTCCTGTTCCATATCCGGCCAGCCAAACAGCAGCAGCGGGGTAGGCTCACCCGGCGGATTTTCCCAGTGGCCTTCAATGGCGGCAATCTTGGCGGGCTGGTGCTTTAAGGTGTTCAACCCGTGCATATCGCCAACCATGGCCTGGATGGGGGCGACAATCAGCGTCATCCACAGCGCCATCGAAAACATCGCCCGGATGGCAGGAGTATTATTCCCGCGCAGCAGATGCCATGCCGCGGATGCGCCCACAAACAGGGCGCTGCTCAGGAATGCGGCTATCGACATATGCAGCAGGCGGTAAGGGAAGGAGGGGTTAAACACCACGGCGAACCAGTCCACCGGCACGACCTGACCGTTGACGATCTCATAGCCCTGCGGGGTCTGCATCCAGCTGTTCGATGAGAGGATCCAGAAGGTAGAAATAATAGTACCCAACGCCACCATGCAGGTGGAGAAGAAGTGCAGACCCGGCCCGACTTTGTTCCAGCCGAACAGCATCACGCCGAGGAACCCGGCTTCGAGGAAGAAGGCGGTCAGCACTTCATAGGTCAGAAGCGGGCCGGTAATGCTGCCCGCAAACTGTGAAAATCCGCTCCAGTTAGTGCCGAACTGGTAGGCCATCACCAGCCCGGAGACCACGCCCATGCCAAAGTTGACGGCAAAAATCTTCGACCAGAAATGGTATAGCGAGCGCCAGACCGGATTTTTGGTTTTCAGCCACAGCCCTTCGAGTACGGCAAGATAGCTTGCCAGGCCGATGGTGATCGCCGGGAAAATAATGTGAAAGGATACGGTAAAGGCAAACTGTATCCGTGCAAGGTGAAAAGCATCTAAACCAAACATGCAAAACTCCGCGATGTAATTATGTCGATGCCATTCTAAGCCGCGCCAGCTCTGGGTTGCAGAAACAGACCAGACCTATTTACCTATAACAGTTTACCCACCATAAAACCTCTTCCCCAAAATCCCCCCAAAACTCTTCCCCAAAACCGCTCACTTACTGAGCAGCAATAAACGTCCATCCATCTTCGCGCTCATCGTGGTACATCTCCGTCATTGCTGCAGATTTGTGCCCCAGAAGTTGCTGGGTATCGACACCCTGTTTTTCATATAAACGTTCAGACAAAGAGCGTTGTTCATGAAATGACGTTGGCGTTTTACCCTCAGGAGGAACAATACCAACATGGTCACGGCAACGCGCAAACATAGTGCTGGCTGTGGCCTTGTTGATGGGATCGCCTGATCTGTATTTCTTCGTCGTTCTGACATGATGAACAAGGTAGGGACTCAGCGCATTATCCCTACATCTATCCACAACTTCCCCCAGCGTCAGAGCAATTGCCTCACAACGAAGAGACAGGGGAAGGGCGAGTTTTGCGCCAGTCTTACCCTGTTCGACGTATAAATACCCGTCCTTGATGTCCTTAAATTTCATCTTCAAGATATCTGATAAGCGCTGCGCGGTGACGATGGCCAGCAACAGCGCATTGACGGCCCAGGGCGATTCATTCTTTTTCGCATGCTCGAATATCAGCAGCCAGTCTTCCAGCTTCAGTCGCGCCCGGGTGACCTTTATCTGAGGTTTACGTGTTGCCATGACCGGGTTGAATCCAGGCGGCACTTCTCCCGCAAACTGAGCCTCTTTGAAGATATCGACCCAATCCGCTCTGATGTTCTTGGCCTGGCTGAATTTACCCTGGTCAATAAATTCCTCAAGAATGGCAGCCATCTCGCGCGATCCTACTTCCTTAAGAGGCGTATTAGCCACCCGGTCACAGAGGAGGTTAGCGGCGCGTTTGCGGCCCTCGACCGTTGACCGGGATAGCTCTCCTTTCTGGAGTTTTTTATCCAACAACGTGAGGTATTTTTCCACCCAATCCTTAAATCGAACGTCCACCCCGTTGCCGGCCCGCTTCTTCTTTGCAAGATCGATAAGGGCAAAACTCTGTTCCACCTGCTGAGAAGCGAACAGGCGATTCAATTCCATAGCGGCGGCCCTCGCGGTATCTTCACAGGTACCAAAACTTTGCCATGTTTGGGTAAACGGATCCTTGTACTGCCAGTAAACTTTGTTATTTCGCTTATCGAGTTTCACGTAAAGGTTCTCGATATCGATATTGTGCTTACGAGGTGCGCCCATTGATCACTTTCTCCACGAGGTTTTTCGCCGCTTCAGGGAGATTCTGAGAAATTTTGGGTTTACCTACACTGCCAATAAAAATGGCATCCTCATCAACAACCCAGCGTTTCCCGTCTTTTGTAGCTGGAGGGAAAATCTGACCTGTTTTCGCCAGATAATTTAGCCTGGATTGTTTCTGTGGGTAGTCGAATCCGTTTGGTCCGATAGCCCAATCCTGAAGTAAAACTTTTTTGGTCATGAGTCACCTCATACCCGGCCTGCAGGATAGCGCTGACCGGGGATCACAACTGATTATCGAAATTCACTTAACTTGAACAGCCCGGCACCGGGTTTAAAGCGCAGCATATTGCGGCAGTGATTACGCCGCTGGGCGACCAGGCCGACACCAATAGACGTGCTTTGCATGCCTGCCAGCTTTGCCAGTTGGGTAAGAGCACGGCGCCAGAGTCCCCGGCGTTCCAGTTCGCTGATCTCTGCTTCGAGCCTTGCGACATCCTCAGTTGATGCGGTCTGAACATACGGCGCGGTTTCCGGTACCGGTTCGTAATCGGGAGCAGTTGAGTAAAAGCTGACATGTCCAACTTTCTCCCTGATCACTTTACCTTCATTGACAAGCTTACTGAGGGTGCTGCTGCACTGGCTGTTATCGGTCGCTGCAGCATCAGCAATAACGGAAATAATCGAGCGTGGGTTGCGGTATAAAAATTGGTGATCTTGTTTTTTCTGGTCATGGTGAATCATTAACGTCCGTTAACGCCTCTTAATTTGTTTACGTATTTCATACATTTTGTTGGGCTGCATTCCTGCCATGTATTTTTGTGTTGCATTTTCTGACTTGGCGTGTAATAGCAAACCGTTCCAGATGGAGTTCTGAAAACTAGGGTGTTATTTCCCTCTTCAAATGTAATGTTGTTATTTAGGAAAAATGCCTTAATTCTTTCATGCGCTCCGTTACGTGCCCTTTTCCTGCCTTCTTTCAGGAAAGGGGCGATGTCACGGAAATAATCGCCCATATCGCCCATTTACTTATCCTCTAGCTCAACGTACCTGCAGTGATTCCGCACCGATTTCCAGATGTGCGCCTTTAATGTCCTCACCAGCTTCAATAGCTTCTTTGATTTTTTTCTTGTCTGGTGCAACTACAGTGGCAACGTCTACCAGTTCGTCCGGCAACTGATCCACGTTATCGATCACCACAGAAACGGAGCCTTTGCGCACGGTGAGGGTATTTCGCTCTGTTTTAAAGTTCTTCAACTGAGCCGCCTGCAGGCATTGCAGAATGTAGGCTTTGAGGTTTTTGGCCTGCGTATCAAATGATTTTTTACGGTCGCTGAGGCGTTTAACCTCTTCGTCTACCGTTTTGGCCTGGCCTTCGAGATTGCGTACCAGCGTCATGATCCCGTCGAATTTGTCACCCAGCGCCAGCTCTTCACCTTCCAGCGTGTCGGCGATATCGTCCATTGAGAATTCGCCTTTCTCCACCAGTGCGAGCAGGGCGGTCATATTGGCGGCGATTGAAATTGCGGTGGTGTTCTGGCTCATGCTGATTGCTCCTGATTTTCAGTTAAGGTTTTAATGCGCTGATCTTTGATCTGTGAGAGACGGCGCAGGCGGCCGGACAGATATTTGGCGTGTTCCAGATCGCCTTTTGCTTCAGCCGCTTTGCGGTGGACTTCGACTTCACGCGCTAGGGTGTCAAATACCTTCTTCGCTTCATTGGTGCTTACGGCGTTCTCGATGGTGTTCGCCACCCGGGTAAGTTTTTCGTCCAGCTCGTTGCGCAAGCGTGTTACGTCCTCCGCTTTATCGCTGGCATTTTTAATAGCGAACTCCGTGGAGTTTTCCGCCTGGTATTCCGGCAGGTCGTACAGACCGAGCCACACATCTGCGCTGAATCCAAGCAGTGACAGGGCTTTTTTCAGGGCATCAGTGAGGGATTTTTTCTGAGCCTCACCATCGCATTTAATCCCATGTTTGGTTTTGAACATGTACGGCGTCGCGCCATATGCATGTACAGACCCTTCATCGGTTTCTGTTTGGTACCAGAGGCGGATTTTCAGACTGTGGTTTTGCTCAAAAAGAAGGGTGCCGTCACCGTCACGCAGCATGCGGTTACCGATAAATTTCTTATCTTCGTAAACCGGTTCGGAGAACGGCGCACCAGGGATCATGCGATCTTCTAAAATCTCGAATCCCCAGCGGCTGCCGATAGGTCCGAAAATTTCAGTTGCGCGCATGATCATGTACTCAGCGTTGATGCTGGTACCTTCAAATCCGGTGCCCGTCATTTGTTTGGTGAAGCGCGGATCCGTGCGCATTACACTACGCCAGATTTTTAGATTGTCCTGGGCGTGCTCTGGCTTCTCCTGCAGATCTTTTTCAAGGCTGGCGCCAACGCTCTGGAAATCAACTACCGGTTGCTCAGCATTCGCATAGTTTTCCTGTTTTTCCACTTCATTTGAGGCGTCCTGTTCGGTATGAACCCATTTAGGATCGTTCTTGTCGCTGATGCCCTCGACGTATTCGCCGCGACCAGCTGCCAGTTGTTTTCCCACCTCGTCAGATGTTTCACTACCCTGTTTCTGATTAACGGGATCGTTATACGTCCCGGTTTTGCGTGCCTGATATTCTTCCTGGGAGATTTCAATGCAGCCCTGCGCAATAACTTCCTGCAGCTTCGGCAGCTTATTGGCGCGCCCAATTTTATCGCCTGCAGCGGTACGGTAATAAAACGGGCCCTGACGCTCTGTTACCACTTCTTCCGGCGCTTCCTCAGGCTCGCTGTCAGGGTGTTGCGTATCCACTGAGCCAGATGCAGTCTGCGCATCTGCCAGTGTGCCATGCGCGTTCTGTGGTTCCTGTTCTTTCTCATTGTCTCCTCCTTCAATAACGCCGTGTTTTGCCAGGTAATCGGTAATGTAGGCATTCAGTTCGCCCGGGAATTTGTAGATGTCCGGTTTCGGGGCATTACGCACCAGACCGAAGATAGTGGGGCGGTCAAAGGTCAGAATATTTTCACGGGTGACGATGCATGCAGACCAACGTTTCCAGTCTTCACGATCATCTTTGATAATGCCGTCAGCCCAACGGGAAATTGAAGGATCGGTCTTAGCGGGATCCACATCACCAGACCAGAGGGCATAGGCGATTTCTTTGTTGAGAGTACGGTAATTGTGTTCGTATGTGCGACCGTTATAGGCGGTCGTTGACGACGTTGTGATCACTTCTTCGCGGTCGGCTTCGCCAGTAGCTTCTTTGCGCTCTTTCTCATGCTCTTTGAGCCAGGTCGCCAGCTGAGCTTTAATCTCCGGCCATTTTTTGTTAGTCGGGCATTTTTCGACGACGTAGGCGATTGCCTCCATAATGCGTTCTGGGTACATAGAAACAATCGGCGGCATCTTACTGACCGCTTCGACGATATGGCCGGGGAATGTACTGGCTTCATCCTGCAGTAATTCAAGGGCGGCCGGCAGCTGGTCTTTCGTGATCTCTGTGGTCATGTATTTAACCAACACCGCAATTTTCATGGTTGCGGAGAGTTTGTCGAATTCCACCAGTTGAGGGATTTCTTCCTCGTCTTCTTCGCGGAGGACCGGGAGTCCGTTTTCTGCGTCCCAGTCATAATCCGCCAGCAGTTGATCATCCCAGCAATCAATCTCACCATGAGGGAGGCCGGGAGTGTCCTCGCATACAACGAGCTCGAACTGTTCCTCGTCAACATCATGGAACTGTTCAATAAAAAGCATGGTTGCCCGTGCGCGAGCCTGGCGCAAATTTGCCGCATGAAACGCGATGGTGGTTTTTACTGCACCAGTTTCCTCAACGATATTTTCGTTGGGAATGGCATAAAGAATAAATAACGGCTTATCGTTCATGGGTTTCTCCATTTTTAACGGATTGGAAAGTGCTAATTAATTTTTTTAAAACGTTTTCTGGTAAAACATGATCCAGATGACGCTTATCGCAAAGTTTCAGCTGACCAATTGAAAGAATGACTAATTCCTCAGTGGTTAAATAACCATTGGCGACTAACTCCATAATCATTTTTTTCATTGCGCCGGGTGCAATGCTCAACGTTATTTCATCGCCATTGACGAGAGATAACTGTTTAAATGCGAGTGTGATATCCACTAATAACTCCTCATTTATCAAGCTGAGGACTTTCGAAAATCCTCATGTTGATAAATGCCCCCGCAGGGGCACAGAGTTAATGTTTGTTACGTAGGCCTGCGTGAAGGACTGAAGCCATAATTAAGGCACTAACAGCAGACATAGGAGAGTTTGCTTTGCCTGTTTCAATGCATTCGAGAGTCAAACCAGTTGTCGCCGCGAACAAGGAGCGTGCTGCGCAAGATGCGCAGCATGCTTCTTCCAGTTCACCGGACTCCATGATGGGCGTGATTAGTGGACGAGCTTCAGGATCGTTTTTATTTTTATTGAATGCAATATAACCGAGACTAACATTGCCACTGATAATGTTTTCAAGCTGGATGTGGTCTACTTTGATTTCTTCATTTTCAACAATCGTGTCGGCAATGAAGTTAATTAAAAATGCTGCTTTCATAATGTGCTCCTGAATTTTGATTGAGAAATGCCCTGCCCGTAAGGGCATAAATAAAACAGATGTTGCGTTTACTGCTTAGTTAATAAGAGGTTCGCCGCGAGAATTAAGGCAGACCTCAACGAATATATCGGTGATACGCTTTGATTCTGTCAGGTTGAATAGATACAGCTTACCGTTTTTATTTGCAGATGCCTGATATGTTTTCCCTTCATGTCTTACCAGCATTCCGGGTTTAACACAGGCGCGAATAACTTCCTGAGTTCCGTACATTACACGTACTCCCTGTATGCAGAATTTAATTCCAGTGCATCAGAGTGACAAAAATCAGCGATCTGCTTTATCTGGTGCTGAGTAAAAGCTTCCAAACATATGCGGGGGCCCTCTGCCGCGAAATATGCAATTGCATCATCATGCTGCCGATTCTCGTGCAGTGCCTGCTTGTGGGCAAACTCTACTGATACTGTACGTTCTACTTCGGTCAAGTGAGGCCAAACATCCTGCGCGGCGTCGCCTGCTGCATAAACGTAAAGGGTGTTGTAAGCGTTGTTGATTTCCAGAGCTTCGGCGTGGGCCTCTTCTACGTCCAAAACGCGGGTAAGAGATGCGTTTAATTCGCGGGTCTGCTGTTCAACGGTCTGAGCTGCGTGCGGGTTAGGTTCAACATATTCATCCAGCTGATCAGCGCAGCGGAGCAGGTCGGCCACCAGCTGAGATTTACGGGTGTAGCCGGTAGTTGGAAAATCGTAAATGCACCAGAAGCCTGCCTGTTTCACGCACTCATTCCAGTTATTGATAATCGCCGCGATAGTGCGCTTGGCGGTATTAGCCGCTTCGCTGCGTGCGGTACGTGCTAACTCGATTGCGTTTTGTTTGGTGGTCATCTTGTTTCTCCCATCGTGGCCTTATCGCGGCTAACGGAACGTTTTGCTGAGTAATCACTGTGCGGTGATTGCTGTTGATGGGGTGAATTTAGATTAACCTAAGGATTAGATCAATACATAAAATGTAGAAAAACCTAAATTAAAGGGCAAAAAAAGCTAACCTTATGATTTTTAAGGTGCTTAATTTTTACTTAGAGTGACTGTTATTCCCGCAGTAGGGGGAAAAAGAGAGATTATTTTTTCTGGGTGCGCTTACGTGCCTGCAGTAATTCGTCAAATAAGCGACTGAAGTTGTCTACCCTGGCGCGCAACTCGTTGAGTTGAGCCTCTTGCTCTGATGCCGGTAATGCATCAAACAGTTCGATCAACTCCTGATGTTGAGGCGATAACTCTTGAACCTGCTGCTGAACTGGCTCAGTTGGGACTTTATCTTCGTCACCAAACATTAGCCATGTAGGACTGCACTGAAGAGCCTTACTTAAACCAAAAAGCCGTTTTCCCGCAGGCTGTGTTTCATCTCGCTCCCATTGAGAAATAGTTACGTGAGCCACCTGGACCATTTTCCCTAAGGCAGCTTGAGATAGCTTTAATTCTTTACGTCTGCGTAACAGACGGGAGCCAAAAGTTTCGTTTTGCATATTAAGTTATTCTAAATTTTCTTTACTTAAGTTTCTCTACGATCTAATCTCCTTAGGAAAACCTAAGGGAGAGAGTGAAGTGCTCAAAAATGACGCAGTAAAATTTTTCGGAAGCAAGACGAAGTTAGCAATGGCCGCAGGGGTGAAACCTTCATCCGTATCTGTTTGGGGGGATCTGGTTCCAGAGGGCAAAGCTATGCGTCTTCAAATCGCTTCTGGTGGGGTTCTGAAATATGACCCGATTGCATACGACCAATATAAGGCTAAACGCAAAGGCAAACTGAATCATGAAAATCAGTCCTCCGATTGAGGCCGTGGCCGCCGAGCTGGAATCATGGGCGCTGGTGGAAGGTTGGAAGTTTGTTGGCCTGGCAGTGGCTGAGCAATATCACGCTGCAGGTGGTGGTTACATTCTGCCGATCACCGATACGGAAAAAGGGCTGATTAACGCCACGCAGCGCGTTAAACGGATCTTCCGTGGGTTTGATGGCCCGAGATATGCGCCACAGGCAGAGGGGTTAAAACCTGCAGCTCTGGCAGCGCTTCCGGCTGAACGTCGGGCACGGTTGGAAGCACCCGATGATCCTGTGTTGCTGGCTGCTGTTGCAGTGAGGGAAGGAATCGAGGCTGTGAATGCTGTGCACCTGAGAGCCACACCCGAAGTAATTGTCAGGGAAACAACTCAGGCGATTGCCGCTTTGATAGCTATGCGTAACGCAGCTGTACGGCAGTTTGCCAGTCCTGCCTTTGCGTGATTTGAGGTATGAAAATGAAATTAACGACGTTTAAGAAAAGTCAGCAGTTGTTCAGCTCCGGCAATAAAAAGTTCGGGGTTGTGAAAAGAATAATCCCCGTGTTCGGAAGTGGTACCGCAGTTCTTGCAGCCCTCCTGATAAGTGGAAAATGCTTTGGAGAGTTTAAGGGCGTTACGTTTAGTCATCATCCTACTCAACTTCAATATGTCACTCGAACTGATTTGAGCATTGTTGGTTTGCCCCTTTTGGGCAAGGCTAATTTTTTGCATCAACACAACGGCGATTGGATCAGCAACAGCATTGAATTCTTTGAGCCTGTCTCGCTTTATAGCAAGCCAGTGGCCGAACCAGGTTCCCAAACCAAAAGCTATAACCGTCCAGGTGAAACTAATCAGGGCAGGATTAGTGTTGAACAAAAGAACGAACTCATTCCAGATGGTGTTCATAGTACCCGGCAACTCCTTTTGAGTTTGTTAGCTAGCACCCTGTTCGCCTTTGCATTGGGTGTGTATTTAAGCCTGCGAGCGGCATGCAAACGTGATTATGCCCGTGGAATTTCCGCAGTAAAAGTCCCGGTTCTTGGATTGTTTTCTGTCCTGATTATCCCCCGGAAAATAAAAAACCGTCGCTGGCAGATCTGGGAGCAGCGTCAGTGGTTCCGTGATATGCGTCTAAGCCATGGAATTGAGGTGGCATACCGTGATACCTGGCACTGGAGAAAACTGGTTGCGGTGCAATGGGGGTGATTATGTCTAACTCATGGCTTCTTTCCGGTGATGTGTACGTAGGCCGCCTCAAGTGCAGCAATTACCGCTGGGGTATCTTCGATCGGAATATAGAACGGGGCATCTCCACCTTCAGGAATTGTAGGATCCATTTTGAAGTACAAAAGAAATCCGTCGCTATCAGCATCATGATCAATCGTTATCTGAGCTTTGTGCTCTACCGCTTCAATTGGAAACATCACAGTTACCTCAATATGTTGGACGATATTTAAGGCTACCAGTATGCCAAACACTAAGCCTAAGACCAAGGCTAACAATGAGCCTTACCGCAAGGTAAAGATCACTATGTGGGATGACCCGAAATTCAGGGCGTTGTCCGCATTGCCGCCGAGTGGGCAGAGCTTATTTATCTACCTGCTGACAAGCCCGTTCACAGGCATTATTCCGGGCCTGTTCAAGGCCGGGCGTGCTGCCATGGCCGAAGAGCTAGGCTGGGAAATCGAAGACTTCGACTTAGCCTTAGGCGAAGCCATAGCCTTAGGAATGGTAAAAGCCGACATGAAAGCCCGAGTGTTCTGGCTGCCGAATGCCGCAAAGCACAATCCCCCAGCTTCGGTGAATGTCGTTAAATCGTGGGTGCGAGCCTTTGAATTATTACCGGAATGCCCGCTGAAATGGGAAGCACTTATATCGCTTAAAGCCGCGTGCTATGGGGTTTCCGAGGCTATAGGTAAGGCTTTCGATATGGCAATGCCTTTGCCTAAGGATAAGCCTACGCCTTTGCCATCAGGTATCCAGAAAGCAGTAAGCAGTAAACAGATTTTAAAAGATCCCCCCTCTAGTCCCCCCGAGGGGGAAGCGGAATCAAAAAGCGAATATTCATCTGAATTCGAGGAGGCCTGGGCGAATTACCCCAAACGCGCTGGTGGAAACAGCAAGCAATCTGCGTTTAAGGCCTGGAAAGCTCGGATCAAATCGGGTGTGACCGCTCAGGAGCTGATTGACGGCACGAAGCGCTATGCGGAATTCGTCAGAGCTACCGGGAAATCAAATACCGAATTCGTGAAACAGGCGGCTACGTTCTTCGGCCCTGCAGGTCATTACGCCGAAGCCTGGACGCCACCAACGAGATCCGGAGGCATTGAGCCATCGGGCAGTTACGGGAATATCCCGGACGGTTTCAGGGGGTAGGCATGAAAAACATCTCAGCATCAGGCGGCGCGCTGGAGCGTCTGAAAAAAATCATTCCTGCAGGTGTAACGCCGAAGTTCAGCAACGTGGACGAGTGGCGGAAATGGCAGGAGGCGGAAGGGCGGAAACGTGCTGCCGAAGTGAACGAGCTGAACCGTCAGGCGCGTGCTGAAAAAATTCTCGGGCGCTCCGGCATCCAGGAACTGCACCGCAACTGCACCTTTGCGAACTACCAGGTGCACGAAGACGGCCAGCGTAAAGCTTTCACAATGGCGAAAAGCTACGCGCAGAACTTCGGTACCGGATTCAGCAGTTTTATTTTCAGCGGCAGCCCGGGTACTGGAAAAAATCACCTGGCTGCGGCTATCGGTAACCACCTCCTGAAGCAGGGTAAAACCGTCCTGGTGGTGACGATTCCTGACCTGATGCTGAGGGTGCGCTCGTGCTACGACAACGGCGGTAGCGAGGCCACGCTGATTGACGACCTGTGCGCTGTGGATTTGCTGATCCTCGATGAAGTCGGCGTGCAGCGTGAATCCCGCGGCGAGTTGGTCATCCTGAATCAGATTGTTGATCGCCGTCTGGCCGGTATGAAACCCGTTGGGATTTTAACGAACCTGAACCACGGGGAGCTGGAACGCGTGCTGGGTGTCCGGATCATGGATCGTCTGACGATGGACGGCGGCATATGGGTGAATTTTGACTGGGGGAGTTATCGCAAAAACGTTACTCACCTCCGCGTTGTTAAGTAGGGAGCCATGAACAAAAAATACACGTTGATTTACGCGGATCCGCCCTGGGAATACCGGGATAAAAGTAAATCGGGGAAACGCGGTGCCGGGTTCAAATATCCGACGATGAAAGTACAGGACATATGTCGCTTACCTGTCTGGGAACTGGCCGATGAAAACAGCCTGCTGGCTATGTGGTGGGTTCCAACCCAGCCTCTGGAAGCGTTGAAAGTTGTCGAGGCGTGGGGCTTTAAGCTGGTGACCATGAAGGGTTTCACCTGGCATAAAACCTGTCTCCTCCAGCCAGAAAAATCGGCGATGGGGATGGGGCATCTGACTCGCGCCAATTCTGAAGACGTGCTGTTTGCTGTGCGCGGCAGGAGACCACCACGGCAGGATGCATCGATCATCCAGCATTTTAGCGCGCCCCGGCGCGAGAACTCACGCAAGCCGGATGAGGCTCGCGAAATGCTGGTGCAGCTGCTGGGCGATGTACCGCGCATTGAACTATTCGCCCGTAAATCATCCCACGGTTTCGACGTGTGGGGAAATCAGTGTGAGTCGCCAGCGGTGGCATTAAGCCCGGCGCGAGTCATCGATATTTACTCACCAGTAGATTGATCCAATAACCGAAATGAAACCTATCGAGAGAGCACAAGAATGACAGACAGACAGGCGCTATGCGCCACCATCGATAAAGCTAAACGCTTTAATTATCAGAAAGTAGTGATGCGCATAACCCTCGCTGAAGAGCTTCTGAACGAGCTAGAAACGCTATCAAAATCAGAGTGGAAGCTTGCTGGCGAGTTGACCGAGGCACAGATGAAGATTGCCGGGCTGGAGAAGGTACATGAGTTGTTTCTACGTGCAAAGGCACTGATGTATCAATCAGGCGGAACACCAGGCGAAAACTCGCTTAACCCGATTGATTCATGGCTGTATGACGCAGAACGGGCAGAGATTCAGGAATACAGGAAAGCCGCAACACCAGAAATGAAGCTGGCACACCTGATAAATAAGTTTTACGAGCGTTACCCATTAGCCGGATTTAAGAACGACAGCGAACGGTCTGAGGCGCTGGGGTACTTCATGGCTGGCGCTGAGCTGCAGTGTTTCGGTGAGTTCGTTAAATATGAGGATTTATGCGCTGATGAATAACAAGCTAACAGACGAGCAGGTAGAAAATATCATTGAAATGGCCGCTGATGCCGCTAAACGTTACGGGCCTCAATGGGATAGCGCCCTTGTAGGTGGCGTTGGAGGCAATTTCCACGCAGTAACGTCTGACACTATTCAGGCTGTAGTTGTGCAGGCTAATGACGATAGCCGGGATTCTTCGTGGCTCTGTGACTATCTGGAGTCAGTAAGTCCGGCGGTTATCCAGGCGGCACTGACAGAGCTTCAGGAATACCGGAAAGCGGCAAGTCAGCCAATTGGTTGGACTGACGAGCAGGAATTGCGGTGCGTCGAAAAAGACGGCTGCGGATACCTGTTTACTGTTAACCCTGTTACGCCACACGCAGACTCACGTCGAGTCATTAAGCTTTACCGCCTGCCGGAGATTGAATGATGGAATTCACTAAAGAGCAGTTAATAGAACGCATCAACGAGACTTTGCCGTGCTTTCGTCATTGCATTACGCCTGATAACGAATTGCAGACACTCAAAAAGACCGTAGCCATTTATGAAGTTGCGCTCGCAGTGCTGACCGCTCCGGACGATATTCCGCCTCACGTACTGGATGGGATGAGCGATATGTGCGACGCGGGATTTGACGGGCAGGGTATTTGGGATTTATGCCGGGCGTCAATTATGCCCCCTACGCCTTGTCCTCGTTGCGGGACTGTATCAGATAGGCCAGACGGCGCTCATTATTGCCACGTCGGCGTTAAAGGAGAGTGAGATGACAAAATCGCCAATGAAATACATGGTTCGCGCGTGGAACAAAGAACTGAAAATTCCAGCTTGGGGCATGGGTAAGCGCAAGCATCGCAAAGCTTGCGCCCGTAATTGGGCTGCTGTAACTGCCGCTGCTGCTGAGTCATGGCATGAGGTAATTGATTGTCAGGACGCAGCAGACGAAGCCGTAGCAGAAGAGGTAAGCAACTGGGACGCCTGACTATGAGCGCCATTACCAGAGAACAGGCGAAAGGACGCGCCGCGATGCTCGGAAGCTAAAGCAAGCCCCCGATTTTTGTTAAGGGGCACAATAAAATTTCATAAAAATGTCGGAAAAACTCTGTGAGCGGAACGCCCGATATTACTGGCTTTCAGAAGTGTAGCTAAGGAAAATCCAGCATAAACAACACACTAGAGTTTGCATAAAGTGCTGTTAAAACGTTGATCATTTTTTCTTATGGGTATACTGTTTAAATGTACAGTATTCACGGGAGGGAATCATGAAGATAGAAATCACCATCGATCGTACGAAGAAACTTCCTGATGGCGCGGTTCCGGCGCTGGAGAAAGAGCTACTCCGTCGAATTACCCAAAAATATTCTGATTGTAAACTGACTATCCGCCGCTCTGCCTCTGACGGCCTGAGCATTCTCGGAGGAGAGAAGGGAGACAAGCAGATAATCGAAGAGATCCTGCAGGAAACCTGGGAAAGTGCGGACGACTGGTTTTATTAAGTATTCTGCCGTTGGTGTTGGCGGGTGCAGCTGCCAGCCGTTTAAAAGCACTGCCTTTTGCTAAAGGTAGGAAAGTAGGGGCATCTCATGCAAATTCCAGATGATTTAATCCCCGGGTTACCAACAGTTACTGGCCCGGTTCTTATTTATTTCTTTAAGGGCAGGCCAGAGCGCGGATATGCTTTACGCAAGGGAGAGTTCGTCACATCAATACCGGCGCTGAATGAAGCGCTCAAAAAAGCGGGCTTTCCCGCTTTAGAAGCCGAAAGGGTTTAGCTATACTCTACTCAGGCCTGAACAGCCTGCTGAGCAACACTGTGCCACGGAGAAAAACCGATGGCGCAGCTCCAACTGATTAAAACCTCAAAAAATACACTGACCCCGGCGACGCCCGAGGCCAGTGATTTTTTGCAGCGTGTCAAAATAGGCGTGTGGCTTAACTGCAATGTTACGCAGGCGCGCAATTATCTTTTCCATAAGCGATTTTTTGCCTTGCTCAATATGGGGTTCGAATACTGGACCCCTGCAGGGGGAACGATCAGCCCTTCGGAAAAACAATACCTTCACCTTTACATCCGGTATCTGATTTCCATAGTCGGTAACGAAGAAACCCTACTCGAAACCGAAGCCGCATTCACCGAACGCGCAGCACTTCGCCGTGCCGATGGGCATGCAGTTGTAAAGTCATTCGAAGCATTTCGGAAATGGGCAACGGTTGAAGCCGGGTTTTATGACGAGTTTGTTTTACCAGATAACACCCGCCGCCGTGAGGCCCGTTCGATCTCGTTCGCTAACATGAGCGAGGCAGAATTCCACGAAGTCTATAAGGCCGTTTTTAATGTCCTCTGGAATACCATTTTGTTCCGTAGCTTCGCAACGGAGCAGGAAGCCGAAAACGTAGCCATGCAACTGCTGGAGTACGCAGCGTGACCAAATGGCCTAACGAAGTAAGGCTGCTATTTCTGGCAGCCGCCAGCACTGCAGTAATCGACCACCAGCACGCCGAAAAACTCAGGGCGCACATCAATCGACTGTGGCTTTCTGCAACCCCAGAAGAAACCATTATTCATGAAATTACTATCCTTGCCGAAGCTATGGAGGGCGAACAATGCGCGGATTAATCGTTGATAATTTTGCGGGCGGTGGCGGTGCATCCACCGGGATCGAGCAGGCCACAGGCCGTGCGGTGGACATTGCTATCAACCACGACCCACACGCTATAGCGATGCACACGCGAAATCACCCGCGCACACTGCATTATTGTGAGTCGGTATTTGATATTGATCCGGTTGCGGCCACCGCTGGCAGACCAGTAGATTTGGGCTGGTTTAGCCCAGATTGCCGCCATTTCTCAAAGGCAAAAGGCGCAAAGCCCGTTAAGAAAGAAATTCGCGGCTTGGCGTGGATAGTGCTCAGGTGGGCGCTACAGACCCGTCCGCGCGTGATGATGCTGGAAAACGTAGAAGAGTTTAAAACGTGGGGCCCGCTTCTGAGCTGCGAAACTCGGCCAGATCCAGAACGTGCTGGAGAAACTTTTAAAGCTTTCTGCGCAATGCTCTCCACAGGAATTGCTGCGGATCACCCTGCATTTGCTGAAGCCTGCGATTTCCTTGAAATTTCCCCGGAAACTAAACACGGGAAAAGGCTGCTGTCTGGCCTCGGGTATGACGTTGATTATCAGGAGTTGCGAGCCTGTGATTATGGTGCTCCTACTATCCGCAAAAGATTTTTCATGGTGATGCGCTGTGACGGCAGGCCGATCATCTGGCCGTCAGCAACCCACGGAGATCCTAAAACTGAGGCTGTAAAATCCGGTCAGCTGCAGGCATGGAAAACAGCAGCTGACTGTATCGACTGGTCGCTGCCGGCAGCTTCAATTTTCGACCGTAAAAAGCCGCTGGCAGAGAATACGCTTAAACGTGTAGCGCGCGGCATGCAGAAGTTTGTAATCAATAACCCCGCACCGTTTATTGTGAAGTGCAACCACACCAGTAGCCGAGGAAATTACGATTGTTTCCGTGGGCAGCCTTTGTCTGAACCTCTGCAGACGATAACCAAAAAGCACGGGTATGCAGTGGTGATCCCACATCTTACAAAGTTCCGCACTGGCGCGATCGGGCAGGCTGTGAATGAACCAGCGCCGACAGTTACAGCAGGTACATCAAAGCGTCCGGGAGGTAACGGGCATGCACTCGGAATGGTTGAGGCGATGCTGACACCCTTTATCGTTGGTGCTGGCGGACCGAAATATTCAGCCAAACCGAGAAGCGTGGAACAGCCAATGCATACGCTGGTGAACACAAATCATGCCTGTGTGATTGCTCCTGTAATCGTTCGGCAGTTTGGCAATAGCACTGCGCACCCGGCAAATCATCCATCAGGGACAATTACTGCAGGCGGAGGAGGTAAGAGCCAGCTGGCGGCCGCCACGTTAATACAGGTCGGTTATGGTGAACGGGCAGGGCAATCGCCGCGTGTGCCTGGTATCGAAAAACCTCTCGGTACTGTCGTTGCTGGTGGTGGAAAACATGCTCTGGTGGCGGCGCACATGGTTAAACACTTCGGCGGGAATTACTCCGGGGCGGGTGTGGCAATGGACGAGCCAGCCCACACGGTAACGACAACCGATCATCACGCTCTGGTTACATCACATCTCGTTAAATTCCGGGGAACCTGTAAAGACGGGCAGCCAACAGATCAGCCTATGCCGACAGTAACAGCAGGAGGCCTGCACATTGGTGAGGTTCAGTCATTAATGCTGCCCGGCGAATACGCAACTGAGCATCCGAATGCTGAAAAAGTACGTGATTTCTTACAGCGGTATTGTGGAGACGACTGGTGCGAATTTGTTGAAATTGACGGCTGCACTTATCAGATCGTTGATATCCGCATGCGTATGCTGCAGCCGCATGAGCTGTATAAGGCACAGGGCTTCCCTGACTGGTATGTGATTGACCAGGACGCGAACGGCAAACGTTATGCGAAGGATAAACAGGTCGCGCGCTGTGGCAACGCTGTGCCACCGCCGTTTGCTGAGGCACTCGTTAGGGCGAATCTTCCTGAGCTTTGCATAGCGCGGGAGGTAGCAGCGTGAAAAAAACCGATCTCCGTAAACAGGCGCGCGGGCGTGAATGTACAGTCCGGATCCCTGGCATATGTAATTTCAATCCTGAAACGAGTGTCCTGGCGCATTACCGCCTGGCCGGTACATGCGGTACCGGCTGCAAACCGGATGACCTGCAGGGCGCAATCTCCTGTAACTGCTGTCACGACGCAATTGATGGGCGCGCAAAAACTGACTTTTCCCACGATGAACTGAAACTGATGCATGCCGAAGGCGTTATGAGAACTCTGGCAATCTGGCGTAAAGAGGGCTTTATCTGATGGATCTGCAATTACTCGAGTACGCACGGATTGAGCTTACCCGCGCGCTGATAGATAACTCCGGCAAAACCAAAGGACAGCTGCAGGCATTCTGTGAACACCCCCCAGCAGATAAAGATCGCAATCCGCGCAAACCAATTCATGTTGTAGAGCTGGATAACGGCCGGGGCGGCGTCCGGTGTGTAAAAGCTGAAAATAGCGCCGTCTATGTGCTGGAAACCCGAAGCCGCCGCAGGCCGCTGCCGCCAATAAACGATAATGAATTTTCTGCAGCACCGTGGCGCCGCGCAGTTAACATGCTTCCGGAGCATGAACAGGCATGGCTTCGTTATTGTTATGGGTTTGATCTTACGTTCCGATATCAGACGATGATATGTGAAGCTATCTGGAATGGGCACCAGCACGCGCTGCCGCCCGGGCTGCTTAAGAAAACGAAAAAGCGCATTATTTCTCTCGTCTGGCTGGCTGTGCAGGAAGTGGCGGCGCAGCAGATGAACGACACATATAAGCAATATGCTGGCGCGTTGCTCGCTACACACCTGGGGGTTTCACGATCAACATGGTGTGAGGTTTATGCACCTCACTGGAAGATGCTGAAGAGCGCTGTGGAGTTACTGGATCTTGAGTCTTTGAGTAGCGTTTTAACCAGGATGCCAGAACCAAATTTTGAGGAAGATATAGGCTGACTATTGCAAAACCGAACAAAATAGCCGATATTTAAGGCTAATTTGGTATGTTGCCAAAATTGTACAAACCCGCTTAATTGCGGGTTTTTTGTTTTCGATCCTGTTTCTCGTTAATTTCTGAATGTAATATCACCAAAATTATTTAAAACAGGTGAACTCATGAAAGAAAGTGAAGCAGATGCGCTCTACAATGAGATGTGTCGGATCGTAGGGGATGCAGTTTTTATTCTCTGTGATACTGACATAGAAACGAAGAAGTACAATATTGCGAATGCGCTCAGAACGGCTTTATCTGGTGATCACGGTCACACTGAATACATGCGTAAAGCGATGGAAGCCGCAATCACTGTTCTGGAGCGGTAAACATCATCAAAACTTTCAAGCCCTGGTATATGCCGGGGCTTTGTATTCTACCGGATCAGATTTCAGCCGCTGGTGGATACTCACCGGCGACAATTGCCGGGGATTGCATGGTTAGTTTCACTTATGTATCATCTCGCTCCCGGCCCTTTAGCTCAGTTGGTTAGAGCGTGCGACTCATAATCGCCCGGTCGCTGGTTCAAGTCCAGCAAGGGCCAC